>CAZJHC010000146.1:0-8998 GCA_964545645.1 uncultured Saprospiraceae bacterium | reverse complement strand
ATCTGCAAGACCCAATTATCTTCTATTCGCACATGTCTTGCATAAGCCGTTCTATCTGCCTCTATAGTAGCCGTACCAAATATGATCACTGAGTCAGTCGATGAAGGCACACCAGATGGAGTCCAATTGTTGGCATCATGCCATACGCCTACTGCATTAAAGGTTTTTGTCTGGCCTAATATCATGGTTAGCGGACATAATAGAAGACATAGAGATATTATATGAAATAAAGTTTTCATAGCGCAGGTTTAATAACATTTGAAAAAAATCGGTCAGACTTTAGTGTATCTAATGTCTAACGAACTTGATTTGTACAGCCCCTTGTCCTTCAGTGTCATCAACAGATAATTTTAGTAATCTGACGATATGGTGGAAGAATAAAGATTCTCTGGTATTGATGTCAGTTTTGATTTTCTATTATTTTTTCTAATCTCCTCAATCGATCTTCTTGCTCTCGAAGTCCTTGTAATAGCAATGGTACCAGTCGTGTATAGCTAACTGATAGGGTTCCTCCCTCATTATGAACCAACTCGGGAAAGTGCTTTTGAACCTCTTGTGCCAATAAACCTATTTGGGTATTATTATCTAAAGACCCACTTTTCCAATCATAGGTATAGGCATGCAATTCTAAAAGAGCAGGAAGAACATTGGATATAGGTTTAATATTAGTCTTAAGTCGCATATCACTGTGCTCTGTTAGCATACCAGACAAGTGAGCATCGCCAGCGCCATCTAATCGAAATAGCGAATCTGGACCATAAGTAATGATCATTTTTGCTCTATCTTCTGGAGTATTGTCCGCAGTTGCCTTTACTTTTAATTCCCAAGCATCATTGTTCTGATCTATGGTGACAAATCTCAGATTAGCCGTACCTCCAATGTCTTTGATAGTAAGCTCATTGTTATCGATGCCTTCTAATATTACAAGAGCATCAGAGGTTAATTCTTCATTTTGCTTGACATGCAGTGGGCTAAGTGGCTTCTGAATGCCTATCCCAACTTTAACAGCATCCAAATCTATTCCCCCTAAGACAGCACAATTATCGCAATCAACTTTGGCATTATATCCAATGGCTATCGAGCGGTCTATTAGTTCATTAACGTCGGAAGATGGCATTGTTCCAGAAAAAGCGCCGAGGTAGGTATTTCTTGTTCCATTCGTAATATAAATACCAGATGCTGTACCAACAAAAGCATTGTAAAACCCTTGCTTACTTTGATTACCACTAAACCATCCAAAAAATGAATTATGAAACCCAGTGGTATTTGAATGACCTGATTCATATCCAATAAATAAGTTCTTGAACCCAACTGAGTTTTTTTGGCCTGCACGATGACCAAAGAAAATGTTCTCATTACCGATATCTGTATTGAGTCCTGCATCAATGCCGATCGCTATATTGTTAAGTGTGAGCCCCGACAAGTTTCCCGCATTTTTACCAATGAAGATCGAGGTAGTATCTAAATCATGAATAAGATCTAAGCTTCCTCTTATTTTCATATCGCCTTCAACATCCATTATAGGATCCTGAGCTATAGCAGATGTTAGAACCGTCAAAAAAATGATCGTCGTTACATGTAGATTCAACAGCAAACGTTGAGCCTCGTTCCGAATCACCTCAGTGATAAGCTTCTCTTCGAATTGTTGCAATAATTTTGTACATCGACTGCTAAGCGCATGCATCCTCAGATACTCTTCTTGAGCAATCCCTCTTGATATACATTCTTGAGAGGTCAACTCTAATACTTGTTGGTCCCACTTACTCATTTTTACTTCTTGATTCATCGTGGTTCATTTAAGTTTATCGTATGATCTAACCACTGGTCTATATCATTAGACATCTCTTGTAATACTTGATTCAGAACAGCCATAGTTGACATTTTGGATAGATGATCTTCGTCGTTAAGCTCCATGATATCTCACTAACTTCATATCACTAAGATCTAAACAGATTGAAGCAGATCATGTCACCTACCTGGGTGATTATGAGCTATGATGTAAGCTTTTTGGTGAGACTGACTCGATCATTCACTTCGAGTTTTACAAAAATTCTTTTAACGTGAGTCTTAATGGTGTTAATCGATACAAAGTGCTTCTCTCCGATTTGTCTATTATTGAGACCAGCAATAATGTCTATGACTACTTCATATTCTTTAGGACTCAGATCTGTATGACTCAAGGTATTGACATAACTATGGCTTAATCGCCCTTTGTTGAGGTCCATCGTATGATTATAGATTGCCATCTCAATGGTAGATAGTAAGTCTCGGTCTTTAAATGGCTTGACCAAGTATCCACCAGGCCTGGTAACCTTGGCTTTATCAAGGGTATCCCGGTCACTCAATGAACTCAAATAGATGAACGGAATATCATATTGGTTCCTAATAATCTGACCAACTTCAATCCCTGATTTAGTACCTCTGATATTGATGTCTAATATCACCATATCAGGTTGTTGCCTATGAATCTGATCCAGTGCTCGTTCACTATCATAGCATATACAGCAGACTTCGTAACCTAAGGACTCGATTACATCTTTGAGATCCTCGGCTATCAGTACCTCATCTTCGACTACTATGATTCGGTAATTTTCCGCCATAATTTATTTCACTAAATCAAAATCGTCGATTAGAAAATCAACAGCAGTTAATCCATCTGTCTTCCATTGTACATCTGCCTGTAGCCGATTAGAAAACGAACGAATGAGTCTCATACCGATCGACCCCGAGTCGATCTCAGATCTAACAAACCCGGACCCGTTATCCTCATAATGTAAGTGCAGGATAGCATCACTCATTCCTAATTGGAGAACAATTTTGGGTTGATCAACTCGAGCAAACGCATATTTAATAGAATTGGTCATAAGTTCATTGACAATCAGGCCTATAGGTACAACTGAATCCACATCTAACTGTATATCCTCTATATCGATCTGTAGGTCTATAGATTTACCAGCGACATGATAATTATCTACAATCTCCGTGGACAACTGTGAGAGGTAATCTTTCATCTGGATCCCTTTTAAATTGCCATCCTGATAGAGGTTCTGATGAATCAGGGACATCGAACGTACTCTATCCTGTCCTTCCAATAGAACTTGTTGGGTAATCTCATCGTCGACACTGCGAGACTGAAGTTTCAATAGGCTGGAGATGACCTGAAGATTATTCTTAACTCGATGATGAATCTCCTTAAGTAAGGATTTATTCTCTTCATTCTGTTGTTCGATAATTTCTTTTTGCTTTCGTATCCTATGGAATAGAAAGCTTAACACCCCGATGACTCCAGCGAATCCGATTAAGATCCATCTTTGTTGGGATATTTGATGCTGTTTTAAATCATCTTGTAAGGCTAACCTCTCTATTTCAGCTTCTTTCTGATTCGTTTCATATTTGGTTTGAGCATCATTAACCGCACTGATCATTTGTTTATTAACCGTAGAGTCAATAATGTCATTTAGATCTACTGCATACTTGAGCGCTTCTCTATAATTTCCGAGATTTTCATGAGCATCTCTCAGATTACGAGCAATATGTTCTTCAAACTTGGCGAACTTCTGCTCCTTGGCGAACGAATACTGAGGCTCTAAAAGTCTGACGATCTCTTGATTCTTATTTTGTCTGAGATATATCGTTGACAACTGACTTGAAGATGCTGCTATACCACGACCATTGTTCAATTGCTCGAACAAGCCCAACGCTCTTGATACATATAATTCGGCAGTATCGAGAACGTCTAAGTTCTTGTAGACGACGCCGAGGTTACCCGTCGACAATGCCTCCATCCTTATCTCATTGTTACTCTCAGCATAGTCAATGACTTGTTGAAGTACAGGTATAGCTTTCCTGTGCTCCTTTTGCATTGAATGATTGATCGCAATATTAACGAGGTACCCATTGGCCGGTCGAAGGTCATTAGCTTTAATGGCATTTTCATAAGCAAGCTGATAATACTCCAATGCTTTGTCGAGACGCTTACTGCGCTCCATAACAGTAGCCATACTATTATACGCCCCACCTAAACCGGACAGATCGGCGGTCTTTTCAAAAATGGGAATCGCTTTCATCAATAAATCTGATGCTTGGTCATAATCACCATTACGAATTAGCACATCAGCCCTCTTATCCAGAATATCTGCCGTAGAGATAACAGAGCTATCGGTAACTTCTTGGGTCAAAGCAAGATTGAAAGATCTCATAGCATCATCATGTAATCCAACATCCAACAACACTTCTCCTCTATGATAATAGTATTGCGAAGTAATCATATTACTCTCTAGAGTATCAAAGTAGGTGGCTGCCAACTCGAAATAAAATAAGGCCGAATCAGCGGATAACTCCCTAAAGACTTTTGCCAGTTCTATGGTCATTAGGCCTTTGTCTATATCTGAGTGCTGCGCACTTATTTCAAATCTCAAAGAGTCTATCGGGCTATTCTGAGATAATCCTGAGAGGTGGAGTAAGAACGCAAATAAGATTAGAGTAGAGCATGATTTATATGTAAGCATATACTAGTACTTCATCGATGATGCGTCTGTCAAAATACAGGTAAGTTGATAAATACGTATAAAAATGTGAAGTAATAAAGAATGACACTGTCACCCATCTGGGTGATTATTATCCAGGATCATAATGATGCTGATCGGCATCGTTTACTTACATTAGTATCTCTCTACTTCTAATACAAACTTACTGCTATGATAAAATTGATTTATTCTTTTTGTGCTTTAGTCTTCTGCATGGGTTTTAATGCGTGTCAGCCCCATCATGATCATCCTCATCCTCATGGACACGATCATCAGCACCAAGAGATTAAACTGCCTCAGGTGAATTATGATGCCAGATTGGATTCACTAGGAATAAAACTCAATACCCCTGGATCTCCAGTTGCTAACTATGTTAATATTAGGCAAGCGGGTAAGATACTCTACTTGGCAGGCAAAGGACCAAGCCTTCCTGAGGGTGGATATATTACTGGTCAAGTAGGTAAAGACCTCACTGTAGAACAAGGATATGAAGCAGCTAAATGGGCTGCAATCGCCCAATTATCTGTTCTCAAGGATCATCTCGGAGATTTAAATAAGGTAAAGCAATTACTCAAGGTTACCGGAATGGTCAACGCAGTCCCAGGATTCGGCAATCAACCTGAAGTCATCAACGGGTTCAGTGATACTATGGTCGCTGTATTGGGTGAGAAGGGCAAGCATGCCAGAGCGGCAGTAGGTATGGGTTCTCTGCCAAGGAATATAGCTGTAGAGGTTGACCTTATTGTAGAAATCTATTAACCACCACTGAATGAATCATCTAACTATCCTGGTACCGATCATGGTGATCGCCATGATCAGCAGTTGCACAACTGATCCTATAACCTCCAATCAAGCGGAAGTCGAGGCGTCAATTGCTGAAATCTCATGGTCGCTGGACTCCATAACCGTAGATCCTCCAAAGAGCTTCGTTACATGGACAATTAGCAATATCAGTGACTTAGACTGGGCTCCCTCAGATTGGTCATTGCATTTTAATCAGATAGCCTCTCCAGCTATTGTTGAGTCTTTGCCATCATTTATTGAATTCAGTAATCCGAGTGGAGAGTATATACAGGCTTTCTTCAGCGATGAGGTTGATACCCTCAAATCGGGTACTGCTATGACCTTTAGCTATGAACATTATGGTCATATCAAGCGAATGAGCAACGTACCTCAAGGCATATTCATAAGGTTTGATAATAAGACCTATGATATCAGAGATCCAAATATCACTGGATTAGATCATGCAACATTAGGAGCGCTACATCCTACAGATGCTCAGCAACGCTATACATCTATGTCCAGTATTAAGAAACTGGAGACATCGGAATTACCTCAAATCCTTCCATTCCCTCAAGAAGCTAATCTTAGCTCTACAGAGTTTATCACTTTAAAAAATGGAGGTCAAATCACTTTTCCAGAAGAGATGACAGAAGATCAGAGATTTGTTATTGTACAACATTTGGGAGCGTATTTTTCTAATGATATCATGCCCACTGACGAAGTACAGATACAGAGTGAAGTAGATTCCAAATTGAGTCCAGAATCATATACCTTAAGCATTACAGTGGAAGATGGTGTTTTAATAAATGGTGGTAGTACTGCTGGAGTATTCTATGGTTTTCAGAGCTTGATACAATTGATAGATCCAACATTACTGGGCTCTAATCTCAAAGAAATCACCGTTCCAACTGGCCATATAAAAGATCAACCTCGATTTACTTATCGTGGATACATGCTCGACGTTGCGAGAAATTTTCATCGCAAGGAGAAGGTCATGGAGATCTTAGACCTCATGAGCATGTATAAATTGAACAAGTTTCACTTTCATATCATGGATGATGAAGGATGGAGATTGGAGATACCTGACCTGCCAGAACTGACCGATGTAGGTGGAACAAGAGGATATACTGCCGATGAATCAGATCACCTGCGTCCTGCATATGGATCTGGTGGTCATCCCGAGTCATCTTATGGTACAGGTTACTATACTCGAGATGAGTATATCGACATAATCAAGTATGCCCATGCTCGCCATATCGAAGTAATACCAGAGATCGACTTGCCTGGGCACGCTCGTGCAGCAATTATCTCTATGAGAGCGAGATATAATCGTCTAATGGCAGAAGGCAAGGAAGATGAAGCAGAAAAATACCTGCTACATGATCCTCAAGACATAAGCACATACAAATCTGCTCAGAACTACAATGACAACGTCATCAACCTATGTCGAGAAAGCTCTTATACGTTTATCGATAAGGTCATCAGAGAAACCATCAAAATGCATGAAGACGCAGGAGTTCCTATGAAGACATTGCATACAGGTGGAGATGAAGTGCCATATGGGGCTTGGGTAGGATCTCCGATGTGTCAATCTTTTATATCCGATATGGAAAACTTAAGTGGTACTGATGATCTACATCCCAACATGCTCTTTTTCATCAGGAGCATATTGAATGAATATAATATTGTCACCGCGGGCTGGGAGGAAATTGTACTAGCCCATACTGCTGAGGGACATAATGGAACTGCTATCAATGAAGATATGGTTGGCGAACCCATGTTACCCTATGTGTGGAATGCTTCCCTTGGTTCCGGCAGAGAAGATATGGCTTACAAATTAGCTAACTCAGGCTTCAACGCTGTTATGTGTAATTCTGCGTCATACTACTTTGACCTAGCGTACGATAGTGATCCAAGAGAAATTGGCTTAGATTGGTCAGGACTAACCAATGCCAAAACGGCATTTGATCTAGAACCTCTTGATGTCATGGGCAATGCTACTCATGATTTATATGGCAATCGGCTAAGTCAAGACTATATCAATTCTAAGGATAAACTTGACGCAAATGCCATCGATAAAATACAAGGCATCCAAGCACAATTATGGAGTGAGACCCTCTACAAGGCTGAATTGGTAGATTATATGACCTTTCCTAAGCTACTCGGATTTGCTCAGAGAGCATGGTCGTCGGCTACTTCGGATTATCAAGGCGAGTATGAGGAATTTGTTAATGCTGTTGGTCAGCGTGAGCTCAACAGATTGGATGGATATCGAGGCCGTGGAGTCAACTATAGAATCCCACCTCCTGGCATCAACATCACTGATGGTCAAGTAAGGATGAATGTAGTTTATCCAGGATTAGATATTAGATATACTACAGATGGTAGTGAACCTACTCGCAGTGGGTCATTATACGACGCTCCAATTGCCGCAACCACATCTTTGGTGATTAAAGCCAAAGCCTTCAATAGTAAAGGGCGTGGCAGCAAAACAAGTACATTAAAATAAGATATGGCCCAAATTATAGACCTTACTAAACCAATCAAATATAATGCAGGTGACCCTCGATTTATGAAGGTCAAGATCAAGCATAAAGCGCATAGTAAGGCCAAATGGTTATTGCGCCTATTCGGACTACCTTTCAAACTGTTGCCCAAAGGTTGGGACGGTTGGGCCGATGATACCATCAAACATATGGGCGTACATAGTACGACCCATATAGATGCGCCATGGCATTATGCCCCTACTTGTGAAGGCAAGCCGGCTAAGACAATAGATGAAGTTCCTTTAGAATGGTGCTATGGTGATGGCATTGTCATTGACATGAAGCATAAGCCTGATTTTGAAGCTATTACAGCTGAAGACATTCAGAATTACCTGTCTGAAAACAGACTAGCTCTGAGGCCTGGGATGATCGTCCTCATTAAAACGGGTAGAGATCAACATATGGGTACCAAGAAATTTTTTACGCACGGTACAGGTATGTCTGCCGAAGCTACAGAATGGCTCATAGATCAAGGCATCAAAGTCATGGGTATAGATCAATGGGGTTGGGACCTTCCACTACCCTATATGATCAAAAAAGCTAAAGAAAATAATGACTCGGAGTTCTTCTGGGAAGCACATCTCGTAGGTACCCGAAAGGAGTATTGCCATATGGAACAACTAACGAATCTGGATGCTCTACCGATCACTGGATTCAAGGTGTGTACCTTTCCGATGAAGATCGTAGGAGCCTCAGGTGCGCCTGCCCGGGTGGTGGCTATTATGGAATAGTTATTTTTTCACAGCTAGTATATAACTCAATGGCCATTTCATATTTAATCCCATTTCATCATCCTTCTGAATTAAGGGCTTGAGAGCACTTTTTAATTTAGCCTCCGATGGAGTCATATCTAGATAAAATAGCTTTCTGATAAAGGCTAAAAATCCGATTGCCGTTGTCGACCTCCAAGTGATATCGAGTTTTCCTGAGGAAGTGTTAAATCCAAACTGTTCAATGATATGGGCATCTTGATCATTATCTAAAAACCAACCTTTATGGCCCATACTATTCCACTCATCAACGAATTGATTTAGAAAGACATCGTTAGGAGATTCTTTTAAAACATCAACGATCAAAAACAGTCCCTCAGGTTTGAGCACTCTATATATTTCTTTGTAGAAAGGTGCCCTTTTATTCAAATGA
>CAZJHC010000145.1:0-9074 GCA_964545645.1 uncultured Saprospiraceae bacterium | reverse complement strand
GATATTAGTATTGGTATCGTCTCCGATAAAATAGTTGCCATCTATAATGCAGTAATTTCCATGCCTTGTGACGAGCGACCCCTCACTCTTATAGAATACATTATTTCTAAATTCATTGAAATTAGTTTTGCTTGAGATGACTTCTACTTCACCATTACATTGATCAAATAAGTTGTTAGCAATTAGTGTATGGCTGGGACACATGGAGGTATGACTGTTACCAATTTGTATAGTCTCAGCACTTGGACCTCCTTTGGGAGGCCGTGGGCCAAAGTGGTTATTGATAATCTTATGATGATTATAGACATTTTGATTGCCTTCGAGGTCGACTCTAACCGTAGGTCCTCTGTTTGATTTGCCTTCAAGATAGCAGTGGGACAGTTGATTATGTCTTCCTTTGAAGAGCACCCATATATCTTGGTGGTTTCGCTGCATCTTATTGTAATCTTTGATGCCACAATTAGTCACAACGCAGTGATTTGCTATTGTGTCATGTACGGCAAATTGGATAACAGATCTGGACGGTGAGTATCCTTGTGTAAAAAATAAACCGTCTACAATGATGTAATCGCCCCCCAATTGAAGGTCGGATTTGCCTTGGATGGTGACCTTTCCTGGAGTCTCGGCGCTGAGTTTGATAGGTTGATCCTCCGTACCATTAGCAGTGATCTTTATCTGGATGTCTTCCCATATACCATTGGCCATAACGACATTATCTCCAGGCTTGGCCACCAATAAAGCTTGATATAGCTCTTCTTTGTTGGATACAATATTGGTTTTTACTAAAGAAGATTCCTTGCAACTCCATAATAAGAGGGTAGAGGCGATGACGAGTATGGTATATTTCATTGTATAATTTTGAAGAAGAATTATAAATCTTACAATCACAATGTTAATCATTTAACTATTTGTTAGATGGCAGTACTAATATCGATATAGCTCATCGATTCTATGATCCTATTGAGAAGGTTTGTTGCGTATCATATACTTGAGTAGTGCAACGTAGACGATGATTCAAACTCATCTTAGTCAATTTGTCGATCAGTACAGCTCTACTTTTTGTAAGCAAAATCTATATACATGCGGTATAAGGGTGATAGGATCTTGAGGCATGAGTCTCACTTATTGATTTTCTTTCTGAGCTGAGCTGAGCTGAGCTATAGCGGTACGGCTAAGACATTTTTTTAACTGGCACATACAGGTGACTATTATGGCACTTGAGCAGATGGATGTCAGTTTATATTCGACTTCATGGTACTGCTTTTGTAACACGCCCTAATTTCTATTGTCTAACCCTATAGAAAGAATAATTTATGTTCAATTTTTTTAATAAAAAAAGTAAAATCATGGGAAAGTTAGAAGGTAAAGTAGCAGTTATCACAGGCGGCAGCAGCGGAATGGGCCTTGCTACAGCACAAGAATTTGTTAATAACGGAGCCAAAGTGGTCGTGTTTGGTAGAGGTCAAGAAGCTCTTGATGCGGCGACGGCACAATTAGGAGCTAATAGTCATGCTATCAAAGGAGATATTACCAATTTAGGAGATTTGGATCGTCTCTATTCTGAAACAGTATCTAAGTTTGGTAAGATCGATGTGCTATTCATTAATGTGGGACAAGGAAAATTAGCGCCGATTGCAGATACTGATGAAGCGTTTTTTGACAGTATGATCGATGTAAACTTCAAAGGGTCATATTTCTCATTGCAAAGAGCCATTGCGCATTTAAACTCTAAGGCCTCTGTCATCATAACTACGTCATGGTTGAATGAAATTGGATTTGGAGGAAGTAGTTTATTAAGTGCGAGTAAAGCAGCATTGCGTTCTCTCGTACGAGTAGCAGGAGCTGAGTTGGCAGCTCAAGGAGTGAGAGTAAATGCGGTAAGCCCAGGTCCTATCGGAACTCCTTTTTGGGGTAAGATTGGCTTGCCAGAAGATGTGCTTTCAGGAGCGGCAGAAGCTATCACAGCACAAACTGCTTTAAAGCGTTTTGGTACGCCAGAAGAAGTTGCTAAAGCAGTATTGTTTTTAGCATCTGATGATTCATCATATGTCATTGGCGAAGAGATCGCCGTACATGGTGGTATCAATGCTATCTAAATAATGATAAAAAGATGTCTAAGGATGAAGTTATGTCCTTTAGACATCTTTTTTTCTTCATGATAGATCGTAACATTCTAATCATTGGAGAGATTTATAGGATGTTGAGATTGTCATGAGAGTTCCTTGATTGTTTAATGGAATCAATATATTTAGCTGCAAGCAACATATAGTTATGTCGCTTTTTTGAGATAGCTTTAACTTTAAGTCACAACGTATGGATAATCCTTTTTCAGAACAATACTCCGATTATGAAGACATCAAATTAGTACGTTTAGGGACAAGAGGTGATAAATTAGCCTTGCAAAACTTAATCGTCCGACATCAACTCTTTGTTTATAATCTGGCCTTAAAAATGACGGCCAATACACAAGATGCAGAAGACATTACTCAGGAGGCATTTATAAAAGCAATCACAAGTCTGTCAAAATTTGAAGGCAAAAGCAACTTCAGAACGTGGTTGTACCGCATTACGGTGAATCATTTTTTAAACACTAAGAAGCGCAAATCAGAATTTAGCGTTGTGGATTTTGAAAGTTACTTTAATAGTATTGATTCTATGCCGAGCGCTGACCTCAATGAGCAAGAAGAAAACGAATTAAAGGAAACTATCGAAGAGCTTAGGATCAGTTGTACATCCGGGATGATCATGTGCCTGTCAAGAGAGCAACGTATGGTATATGTCTTGGGTGAGTTGTTTGATGTCAATCACAATCTCGGCGGCGAGATTTTAGATATTTCACCAGGAAATTTTAGAATCAAGCTCATGAGGGCTCGCAAGGATATATACCATTGGTTGAATAACAAATGTGGCTTGGTCAATAAAGAGAATCCTTGCCGATGCTCCAAAAAGACTAAAGCGTATATCAAAGCTGGTAAAGTCGATCCAGATAATCTACAGTTCAATACACGCTATCGATCAAAAATAAATGACGTATCCCGAGAAAAAGCTGGCAATATTACTAATACAGTTGAGGACTTAAATAGAAAAATATTCTTGGATCATCCGATGCAAGATCCAATACAGACCTCAAAAATTATAAATGAGGTGTTTAATAATGATCTAATTAAATGGATAATTGATCAATAAAAAATCGCAGGATGGGTAAGTTGTTGAGAATCATTTTAGGCGTAGTATTATTAATGATCATCTCCATTAGTATTTCATCTTTTATATCAAATAATAAGGATATAACTGAACCCATGACTCATGGTCAAGCAACCTTGTCTAATGATAGTCTTTTTAATGCGTATTGGTTTGGTGATCAAGCAGAGATCAGAACATATGATCTCACTCAGGCTCGATATGGAGAACTGCACCAAGGCAAGGCGACGGTCATATTTGTAGCACAGACTTTTTCTAAGAAGAAGGGCGTTAAACCTGATCGTCATAAAAACACAAAAGATCATATTCCAGTATTAAAAATGAATCTGCTTAAGAAGTTTGGCACTGGCATCTATCCGTATTCTATGATGCTGTCGACATTCACCCCTTTGCAAAAAGCCAAAGGAATGATAAAGGCAACGGCATCAGGACAGGAATGGTGCGGGCAAATATTCTCCCAGATGAACCAAAGGAACAATCACTATGATGTCGTTTCCTATTCATATTTTGAAGAAGAGGGAGATCGTCAGTTTACGCTTCCTTCGATAGTCACAGAGGACGAGATATGGTCACGTATCCGTATGGATTATAAAAGCTTGCCGCAGGGGGATATCGATATTATACCCGGCTTGTATTACACGAGATTAGAGCAGCATACATTTGAACCAGAGAAAGCCACGACTTCGCTGACAATTGGCACAGATGAATCTATTTATACGATTAACTATCATCAGCGCAATAGGACATTGGCTATTACTTTCGAATCGGTATTTCCTTATGAGATTATAAAATGGGAGGAGACCTATGCTGACAAGCGAGCACCAACTAAAAGGCTCACAACCACAGCGGTATTAGATAAGTCCAAAAACATAGATTACTGGAATTATAACGCTGAAAAATATAAAAGCATACGAAAAGAACTTGGGGTACTGTATTAAGCCTAATCATTGAGGATTGCTCCATTTGAGGTATATGTTTAGAGTCGCTCAGGGGAAACTTAAAGATTGATATAGAGCACATCAATAGGACATCTCTCGGATTCACGATGAAGATTTCTTTGAACTATTTCTAACTACTTGATTAATCGAAAGAAGCTCTTGATATATCGATATTATTATTCCTTTTTCATCAATATATAGGGTGTCCATGCTATCCACTTGATTAATCCCTATGGTGAAATGTTAGTTTATGATAACTTCTTTTTGCTTAATATATTAAACGGCGAAAAGTCTAAAAATTTCGTTTGTACTTTATGATGATCTATGGTTCTGATCCATTGTTTGGTTTCAAATGTCCAGAATCTGCCCGTTTCTCCAGACATATAATAATCATTTTCCGAATTTTGATCAAACTGTAATTCGGCAATCCCTGAGAGCTGTAAGGTTTCTCCTTTTTTATAATCTACAAAGAGTAGGGCCGCTTTTGGGTTTTGATAAATATTGCCAAGAGTACTGAACATGCTATTGCCTACATAGTCAGGTACTCGTAAAATACCATTATCCAAAACTTCAATAAACCCAGGATCTCCTCCTCTATGAGATGATTCAATATCTCCTTTTTTAGTCTGAGTACTAATGAAGAAGGTGTGTGCATTGATGATCCATTTTATCTCTGCCTTTCCTAGCGTCGTGCCATGCCGATATCGAGGGGATATAGGGCTTGTATCTTGCGGTAGTTCTATGACCTCTCGCTGTATGTGCTTAGGGCAACTTGGATAACCCATTCTTATATCAAATCTAAGCTGATCTTCTTCTTTAGTTGCTACGCCCCAAGCTCTATATCGAGCTCTTCTCGCAGCGTCATGAAAGAGCATACCGACAGTAGGGTTGTTAGTAATATTCTTAAAAAATATGTCTTCTCGGTTACTGACGATTTTGGATAAGTCAAACCTGATTTCTTGGAGCGACGGGATCACAATGAACCCTCTTTCTCCTATAATAAGGGAGAGCCAGATAGCTCCATTAGAATCTTCACTACCAAGAAAAGCAAGCACTTGATGTTCTATAAAAGCGGTAGATCTGGGATGGAGGGATGACCGAATCATAGGAATCCTCATTTTAGCTATCTCTTCTTCTCCTGTTATTTTTTGTATTGCTAACTGCCCATCATGAAACACGTCACTCATAATATAATCACTTTGTAAGAACGTATAATTAAACTAACTATAAGGCTGACTAAGTCAACTAATCAATAAAGACATTTTACACACATAGTGTTTAACGTAGAACCTCTAATACTTGCCTGTAAAAATAAGCAGACGAATAGGAATGATTGAATGACTAGCAAGTAGAGTGACCATAAACAGAGATAGGCAGTTGGGCTCATTATTGCTAGTTATTGTATCATTGATATGGATTCTTGTTTCAACAATTATATCGTTGCGGGGTTAAACTATATGATACTTAACTCATAAAAGATGAGATCGATCTTTGTTATCTTACTAATATAGCGATACCCATGAAAAGTCAAACCTCCACCAGTGACGTAGATATCAGCGTACAATGTGACCCAGTGACGGGGCTTTGTACCATACCTGATTACCATGAAGAGACTCAAGCGATAGATTGGAAGGAAGGAGAAGAAATTATATACATCGGTGACCCGATGTGCAGTTGGTGCTGGGGGATTTCTCCTGAGCTGAATGCGCTACAACGATATGGGGCAGAGCAAGGCGTACCATTTGCATTGGTGATGGGAGGATTACGACAAGGTGCTGGTCAACAGTGGGATGATGAATTCAAAGGCTTCTTGCGGCATCATTGGGAGGAAGTGAGCCAACGCAGTGGACAGCCGTTCGGTTACGAGCTATTTGATAAAGATTCTTTTGATTACGACACAGAACCAGCGTGTCGTGGGTTAGTTACAGCACGTACAATCGCCCCAGAGAAAGCCCTGTCTTTTTATGAATTGACGCAACATTACTTTTATGTCCAGTCAAAAGATCCTAAAGAAGTGGGGTTCTATGAACCTATCTGTGCTCAATTATCTATTGATTATGATGTGTTCTCACAGATGTTTGATTCTGATGAGATGAAGCAGCAAACGGCAGAAGATTTTAGCCAAAGCCGCCAGTGGGGTGTACGAGCTTTTCCTTCGGTAGTATATCGCAAGGATGATCGGTTATACCTTATCGCTCAAGGTTATGCACGATATGATGAGCTCAAGAATCGTATAGCCGATATCAAAAACGGAGCGGGACAGTAAGGATTGATTGCCATCACTCGGCATCTTTAGTATGAAAACTTTCTTCGATAAGGTCGATATCTCCTTGTTTAGATGTTTAGATGGTCGATTATAATGGGCATGTGGTCACTTAATCCTATCCAATCTTCGTATCGACCAATCGAAAAGGTAGTCTCCTTGGAACTCAAGGTTGCAGAGGCAAAGCAATAGTCCATGTGATACGGCTTTTGTTTGTTTTTGAGGAGGAACAATGTTGGATCTTGTTCACCTCCGTGATTTCTTTTATGGCTCTCATGATACATACTATGTATTTCTTTTTGGGCGAGAAAATGAACCACATCAGTGTGGTTTCCAATTTTTCTCTTCTTATCCCACATAGCATTGCTATTAAAATCACCTATTAAAATTGACTCCTTGTTGAGTTCTTGTTCATAATAATTTATCGCTCCCCATATTTGTCCCACATAGCCTTTGTTCCTTTGTGATTTGTGTGGCATGGCCCAAATAGCGAATAGATTAATGATTTTTTGATTGAGCTTTAGCTTAATGGGAATGATATAGTCAAACTCTGGATTGTGATTTTCATTAATCTCTATCCCAAAAGAATTAAAGCTCAAAATGGCGATACCCTTATTTGGATTGTTGCCGTACCATATTATTTGGTTGTAATTTATCTCCTCTAAATGTTTTCCAAGTTTTGCATGTGATTCACACTCTTGGATGACCAGTACATCGGGTTTTAACTTAATGATGCTTTCAAACTTTTTCCTAAAAGCCATATTGCAGTTCCACGAAATTATCTTAGTCCCCAATTTTTCTTTTTTCTATAACCCTCTTTGGCAGATGTCAAAATAAGTTGTTCGGCCTTAAGTTAGTAATTGAATATCCATCTTTGAGATCATCTGACACAGATTCATCTGATCTAATAGAATAGATAGTAGATTGTTTGCTAAGGCAGATACCGAATGCCTAACGGCTTCTCTCAGCCTTTTTAATCCTTGTCAATAGCTCTATGGTTAGGACAATGCCTAAGATAAATAGATCATCATTTCCTGGTTTGACAGCTACACCATAACGAGTCTTACTAAATGTGTTACGGGCTACCTTAGCGATGGGTTCTTTTTCATTTTCTATCGTATAATCATTACCCCAGAAATTGCCATCCACAAAGTACAGTCCACCGACAGTAGAGATATCCATACTATTTTTAAAAGAACTGGTAGAGGTGAATTCTGCTCGCACCTCATTATTGATGATCAATTCAAATTTTTTGACAAAAAGCTTCCATCTGCGCTTGATTCGCAATAGCTCTTGATCATTGATATCTGTTAGAACCAATTCTTTGAGCCACCAGCCAGTTTTTACTTTATAGTACTGTTTTTTGTTTTTCCATATCTTATAAGATTTAGAAAATATACCGTGCCTTGTGATGCTGTATTGCGAGATATCCATCGTGTCGAATATAGCGTTAAGATATAGTATGTTAGAAAATATTCGACATAGGGTCCTACATTTATGACATGGGGATTCCATTAACAGTCTCGGAGCAGGCCTCCTTAGCGCAAGACTTTGTATTAAATACAGGGGTCAATGTGTTTTTGACTGGTAAGGCGGGCACGGGCAAAACAACACTACTTAAGCAGATAGCTGATCATACAACTAAGAATATGGTCATCGTTGCGCCTACAGGAGTTGCTGCGATTAATGCCGGTGGTATGACCATACATTCATTCTTTCAATTGCCCAGCAGTTCATTCGTGCCATCGCTCAATGGGTTGATTGTTGATGGTATGATGGATTGGGGGATGTTAGCCAAGCAACATCGCCTTCGTAAAGAAAAGCGATCTCTCCTGATGGAATTAGAACTCTTGGTCATCGACGAAATCAGTATGGTGAGGGCAGATCTTCTGGATGCTATTGATTTCACACTGAGACGCATACGAAGAAAAGAGGAGCCTTTTGGTGGCGTACAATTGTTGGCCATTGGCGACTTGTTTCAACTATCTCCAGTGGTACGGCGTGAAACCTGGTCCTACTTAAGATCACATTATCAATCACCGTTCTTTTTTGACGCTACTGTCTGGCAGAGGTGTCAGAGTACCTGTATAGAACTGGACAAGGTCTATCGACAAGAGGATGATACCTTCGTTTCTATATTAAACAATATAAGAGTGGGCAAATGCGTAGTGTCCGACCTCACCAGACTTAATGCCAATGATAAAGAAGGAGTGCCTCATCCAGAGGTTATTACCCGAACCACTCACAACAAAAAGGCTGACGACATAAATACGAAAGAACTGGAGGCTCTACCATCTAAACCCATCAAACTGTCGGCCGAAGTGTCAGGCAGGTTTAATGAAAGTTCTTATCCACTACCAGAAGAAATTGAAGTCAAAAAAGGTGCTCGGGTAATGTTTGTCAGAAATCATCCTGATGGCTTGTATTTCAATGGTAGGATAGGGGAGGTGACTGGTCAGTTTGAAGAGAACATCTTTGTCAAGTGTGAGGGTGACCCTGAGCCTATCATGGTTGCTCCCAGCGAATGGAAGAATAATCGCTACGTCCTCGACGAAGAGACCAAAGAAGTCAACATAGAAGAGATAGGAAGTTATAAGCAATATCCCGTCAGGCTCGCCTGGGCTGTGACAGTGCATAAGAGTCAAGGATTGACTTTTGATCAAGTGATTTTG
>CAZJHC010000144.1:0-9212 GCA_964545645.1 uncultured Saprospiraceae bacterium | reverse complement strand
GATAGACACCCTGATCATGGTAGAGCTGCTACCTTAGTCAGAGATGCTTTTTTTTATTCAGGATTGCGCAGGATAACTACTGGAGGTCTTTCACACTATAGAGCGGATGCACTATATCATTATATCCAAGATGAACACCTGGTCCCAGATTTCTGTGTCGATGTTACTGGATATACAGACAAGAAGTTTAAGGCAATCGAAGCATATGCTACTCAGTTCAACGTAGCGAAAAATGAATCTATCCAAACACCTATTTCCTCCAAGTCATTTACTCAATTTTTAGATGCCAAGATGCGTGTATATGGACGCTCACTAGGAGTGTCTCATGCCGAGGGATTTAATGCCCATCGCACAGTTGGAGTCAATGATTTAGTATCATTGACTTGATTCTTCTCTTATGAGCTAACTAATTATTGCTTAGTACCAGAGAACGTGCAACTATCACTGATAGGTATGACTAATACCGTACTAACCACTAACTCTGCCGTCAGAGAATTACCATCAATGGTTGCTGTCCCAGAAAAAGTGATATCCACAGTAATATCATCACCCGTCGCAGGATTAGGAATAGTGATATCTGTTAGTACCTTATCGATAAAGACTATATCATTGTTATCAACATCTCCTTCTAAGGATAACGGTATTCCTGCAATATTAGCCGATAGAGTTACTTTGTTAACCTCGTTTGGATCTGCAGGAGGTGTAATTTCGAAAGTTACTGACTCTTGGTTGATTGTAGAGAATATGCTTCCACAGTTAAATGAGCCTTCGTAGATACCAAAAAATTTGTCATTAGGGAATATACACTCACCATTATCGGAGGTAGCATTAGGGTCGAAATTTTCTGCTCTGTCGTCGGTGCAGCCTGTAATATCATTTGGCTCGTCATCTCCACCACAACTCATAAATAATGCAACGAGTACTAATATTAAGGCTATTCTTATTTTTTCTAATGCCATGATTCTTAATCTTTTTGATGAAGGTCAATATAATCTAAATGATTGAAGTTTTTACCTTCAATCTTGTTTACGTAATCTAAGTTGCCCAATCTCATTCTGAGTGGGATTGAACTATGTTTTTGAATTTTATTCTCCAATTCGCAAAATATTGCTTTAGGACGATTTTTGACAATTGTTGATCCCAAAGAATATTGATTGTAACTGAATCCAAATAGGTTTTTTGCAATAGAGCTATTGTTAATTAACAATGGTGGAGGCAGAGTTGTACTGTCAACTGGTGTTAAGCCAGCGCTAAACTGACCACTCAAGGGACTAATAGATAAAAGGGCAAGGATTATGAATAGTGACTTAATCAATTGACTTTGTTAAATGTGTAAGGAAATCTTCCTGGATATCTTTCATAGAATCCAACCATAGTTACTTCATCACCCTTGGCCTTGATAAGATCCAAAAATTGCTGGGTGTTCTCAATTTTAATATCATTGACATATTCAACAATGAATCCCGGCTCCATATTAGTCTGCGCAATCGTACTCCCTTGAGCTATACTAATAATCATGATGCCATTACTTTTAATTCTCTCTTTTTCGATAGAGTTAAGATCACGAATCTCTATTCCTATATCACGCAATTCTTTGTCAGTCCTTACAGAGATATAATCGGTCGTATTGAGATGATTACGCAAGATGATCGGAATTCTAAGAATACTGCCTTTTCTATATATTTCAACCGTAAGTTTATCACCAGGCCTGTACTGATTAATTAATTCATAAAACTCTGAAGTGTTTTCTAGCTCTATTTGATCAATAGATATAATAATATCGGTTTTGCGCAGATTTGATTCAGCAGCCGCACTGTTGAGATTTACTGAAGATATTTGAACCCCTTTGATATCCTTAAGCCCGTATTTTCTAGCAATTGTTGCATCCACATCAAGAACTGTAATGCCTAATTTACCCCTTTGGACTGATCCAAATTGTTTTAAATCAATGATTACTTTTCTTGCTAAGTTGGAGGGTATAGCGAATGACAAACCCTCATAGTTGCCTGATGACGAGATAATAGCCGTGCATATACCCATGAGTAATCCGTCAGTATTGACTAATGCTCCTCCACTACTGCCTGGATTGATCACGGCATCAGATTGGATAAAAGATTCTATATCATTTTTACTAAGCGCATCGATATTGCGTGCTTTGGCACTTACGATACCTGCGGTAACTGTTGATTGCAGACCAAACGGATTGCCTACTGCCAAGATCCATTCGCCTACTTGCAGAGAGTCTGAGTTGGCAAAAACCATAAACGGTAAACTTGTTGCCTCGATCTTGAGTAATGCTAAATCCGTGGATTGATCAGAACCAATTACCTCAGCGACAAATTCCCTTTTATCTTGCAAAGTAATCTCGATAAAGTCCGCATCAGCCACTACGTGGTAATTAGTGGCGATGTATCCGTCTTCACTTATAATGACTCCAGAGCCTTTTTCTCGTGAGTATCCCTCCGAAAAAAAAGATCCTTTGACTTTGTCATAAGCAATGATATAGACGACAGAGTTGATACTCTTCTCCGCAGCCCGTATAAAATTATTAGGAGCACTCGCTATGCGAGCAGGTAGAGTATTGGCTACTTCTACGTAGCTTTGCTTAAAGGTTTCCGGGACACTGCTTGTACGATTAGATATATTATGGTGATAAAAAAACAATATACCAATACAACAGATAATGCTTATCGCTAAATTGAACAGTGTATTCTTAACATTCATATATCATCATTCAAGATGAGTAGTCTTATCCACCGACCTTAGTATAATAACGATTTGAATATTGATAAGTTATTTGACTTGGGCATTTTTATATTAACCTCCTGTCTCTGCCCTAAGTTTTTTGATTAATTCAGACCAATAAAGTTTCTGCTCATCCACTTCATCATCATCACAATGATCTGTGATTTCTAATATTGTTTCGTTCGTTACGTCGCTTTTATACATTCGATACTCGAGGTATTCTCCTGGATCACAATCCTCCCATTCAAACCTTATTCTTTCTTCTTCTATGTCATCGACCATTTCAGCAACCTCTTCAGATCCCTCCCAGTCATAAGTGAACAAATCCTCTTGAATATCCACTCCATCACAGAACCATCTCACCAAGCATTCTGGAGTTGTTATGAATCTATATAATATTGCTGGAGACGCTCTAAAGAGAAACTCCATATCTATTTTTACCCTACTCATCAGTACTTTCAAAATTTTATTTCGCCATAACCGTATAGCGAAGGCGGCAATTAATAATAATTATTGCAAATAATCAAAAATAGAGCGTGATTTTTTCTTAACATATCAAAAGTCCTCCATTATCTCATCTCAGCATCATAAGTGATTATAATATATATTTGTCACCACGTAAATTTTCAAAACTTAACGTAATAGTCACATATGAGGCAGCTAAAGATTACCAAGTCAATAACTAATAGGGAGAGTCAGTCATTAGAAAAATATTTACAAGAGATAGGAAAAGTAGACTTGCTTACCCCAGAAGAGGAGGTGGATTTAGCTAAAAAAATAAAAGAAGGAGACCAGGAGTCATTAGAAAGATTAACAAAAGCGAATTTAAGATTCGTTGTTTCAGTGGCTAAACAATATCAAAATCAAGGTCTCTCATTGAGCGATCTAATCAATGAAGGAAATCTGGGTCTGATTAAGGCGGCACAAAGATTTGATGAGACGAGAGGATTTAAATTTATCTCTTACGCTGTATGGTGGATACGACAGTCAATACTTCAAGCACTTGCCGAGCAGTCAAGAATAGTCAGGCTTCCATTGAATAAAGTTGGATCATTAAATAAAATTAATAGAGCCTTCAGTGAACTGGAGCAGGAGTTTGAAAGAGAGCCATCATCAAGCGAGTTAGCTGAGTTGCTAGAAATAACCTCAGACGAAGTAGAAACTACCTTGGGAGTTGCAGCACGTCATGTCTCTATGGATGCACCATTTGTTGATGGAGAAGACAACTCTCTACTTGATGTGTTAGAAAATAGTAAGACGCCGGGCACAGATGCTAGTCTATCTCATGGACAATCTCTCCGAACTGAGATAGAGAGATCTCTTGGCACCCTGACAGAACGTCAATGTGATGTTATCAAATTATATTTTGGAATAGGAGTCGAGCATCCAATGTCATTAGAGGATATCGGAGAGAGATTTGGCTTGACACGTGAACGAGTGCGTCAAATCAAAGATAAAGCGATCAATAAATTAAGATCTTCTTCCCGTAGCAAGCTTCTAAAACACTATTTGGGAGCTTAATTAGTAGTGGAATTTTTTCCATTGTTTAAGCGAAACAATGAGTTACGCCTCTTCATGAATGACTTGTGGAGGTCTCTCAATAGATTCTTCTAAAGATATAAATGTCTCTGTTCTTTGGATTCCCTCGATTTGTTGGATGCCATTAGAAAGCACATTACGCAAGTGATCAGTATCATGACATACTATCGTGGCAAAAATGCTATAATTGCCCGTAGTATAATGAGCTGAAATAACTTCGGGGATTTTTTTAAGCTCAGAGACTACATTATTATAATATTGACTCTTTTCTAAAAATATACCGAGAAATGCCTTTATATCATATCCAAGCTTTGTGAAGTCTACCTTCAATTTAGAGCCTGTGATAATACCCATTTCAGTCAGTTTTTTGAGTCGGACATGAACAGTGCCGCCTGATATGAATAGCCTGGAGCCTATGTCCGCATAAGATGTTTTGGCGTCATCCAACATGATCGAAATGATATTTAGATCAATTTCGTCAAGATCGTTTTTAGATTTCATTATTTAAGGATGTTAGGATTTACAAAATACTATTTACTTCATACCCTGTATATTTGAAATGTGGTTTTGAATGCAGTGAAACGTACGTGTGAAATTCTTGATCTTGCAAATAAAATTGGATCCTTAATGAGACTGTCGCTTCACAATTTAAAAATAGGATTTATTCGCCAAATAGATCGATATAATTATAGCGAATTATTAAGTAAAATCAATATATGAGGTCAAGATTTGATGATAGTTGGTTGCCTTTGGCCTTTGCCTTAACTGCTGCTATCGGGATGTTTTTTGGCTATAAAGTGAGTCAATCTATGTCTAACGATCAGTTAGTAAAGATGGTTGAATCAAATGATTTACAACTTATACAACACGCCCAAGACATTATTGAAAACAACTACTATGGAGACATAGATACAGCCTCATATGTCAATACGGTTGTTGATGCAATGACAGAACATCTTGATGAATACAGCAATTATTTTGATAGTAGAGCATCTGTTGGTTTTCAGCATGTGGTCAACGGTACCTATCGAGGTGTCGGTTTAGATTACATCATCTACCATGATAGTATTTATATCACTAAGGTGATAAAAGACTCCCCTGGCGAAATGAATGACATACGTCCTGGCGATGTGATAATGAGCGTTTTTAATGACTCAGTTGATGCAATGGTAATCACTGATATTCAACAAGCGGTAAAAGATTGGGACACTATTAATTTGACCTTGTTTAGGTATTCGGATCAAAGCGTAATAGAGAAATCCCTGGCTAAGACAAAAGTGTCATCCTCCTCGATACGTTCTAAATTGCTCGGAGATGGTTCAGTGTGCTACATATCAATTCCGAGATTCGGAGATAACATCTTTTTGGCCTTTATGGAAGAGTTAGATTACTATAAAAATCAAGGAATAGACATAAGTAAGTTAATCATTGACTTAAGAAATAATCCAGGAGGATTATTAGATGAGACAGTCAAAATACTGAATCAACTCATTAGTGAAGCTAATAAAACTATCGTATCAACAATAGATGCAAAAGGAAAAGTAAAAGACTATAAATCGAATGGTCGCAGTTTTCTGTCCATAGAGGATATAGTCATTCTAATAAATGAGGTCTCCGCATCCGCAAGTGAGATATTTGCTGGATCTCTTCAAGATCATAAGTTGGCAACTATAGTTGGAGAAACTTCCTATGGTAAAGGTAAAATTCAACAACAATTCAAGTTGAATCAAGGAGCTTCACTCAATTTGACAGTTGGGGAATACATATTGCCTTCTGGCAAGAAAATAAGCAAGACTAATCAGTACAATGAAAGGAATGGCGTGATTCCGGATATAGTCATCAGCGATACCTGCCAATCAGGCCAGCATTATCGCTATACTGATGAATATGCTTTTTTAATCAAACACGGTGTTATAGATAAATCTACGCTTGGAATCGAAGAAATGCTCGTAATCATGCGACAGTATCAAGATTATACTCATTCAGATACCATTTGCTCTGTTAGCAAAGTAAGGAAGATGGCTACGCTCTTATGGCAAAATTATCAAAGTGATTTGGATATGAGTGCGGCTATTGCTGTACATGATAAATCTCTTGAGCAAGCTATGAAATTAGTACAATAACGTTTGCAGCTGACTATGTCCGTTTAAACTCTAAATCGCCTTTGCGATTGTATGTGGCGAGTATCGATGGGAGACCCTCCATCGATGCAGGGTATACGTGCATAATATGGTCAACTTCTTCTTTGATAATAGTAGGAATCTCATCATATGTTGCTGGGAATACTTGGCTAGCTTGAGGACTTGCCGTAGTGGATAATATAGGCTGATCCAAGGCATCGATAATACTTTTAGAAATCTCATCTTTCACTACTCTTATAGCGACCGTGCCTTCTTTGCTAATTAGGTGCTCTGGAATGTTGTGAGGAGTATCGTAAATAATGCTAAGAGGTTTTTGGTGATACGTAAGTAATGTTTCAATACGAGGATGGATTGATATCACATATTCTTTAAGCATTTCGATGCTTGAGACAGCGAGAATCATTTCTCCTTGAGTTTTAGAATTTTTGATTTTTTGAACCCGCTGGACGGCAGCTTTATTAGTGATATCACAAGTTATAGCCCATAGTGTGTCTGACGGGTATAGCACCACTAACCCTCTTTTTATGGCTAACAGAGCGTGTTCAACCTCTTTAATCTGATGTACATCCGACATTTTTGTGATATTCATAAATATTTCATGGTTACAAAACGTTACATTCAATACTTCTATAGTTATAGAATGAATTTGTATTTATTATGAAAAATTCCGCCAAAAGTCTGATTTTTTTTAGATATATCCTGATACTTTTTATTGCTTCTCATTTTCAGACGTCAGTTTTTGGCAAGCACATCATTGGTGGCGATGTTTTTTATGAATGTTTGGAGATAGATACTATTGATAATCAGGTCGTCCTTCACTTTGAGTTTCTTATGTATCGGGATAATAGATGTGTCACTCGAGGAGAACAATGTGCTTTTTTTGATGGTGATCCAAGAGATCCCAATATGTCAAGAGGTGCTCAATTTGGGGTATACAGACAAAATGGAAGAAGGTGGGACTTTGTGCAAATCACGGAATTCTTAAGGCCTGAATTTATAGAGAAGGTGCCTCCTAATGAGCCTCCTTGTTTGATTGCTCCACCTGCTGCTGATGTAGAACGTGGTCTGTATGAATTTGATTTAACCTTAGATATAATCGACGTCAATTATCTAATAGCCTATCAAAGATGTTGTCGAAGTGAGAGTATAACCAATCTCCGCAATCCTGGCTCTTTCGGAGCTGTATTTTCTGTAGAAATCACTCCAGAGGCTATAAAGACATGTAATAATAGTCCTGTTTTTAATGAGTTTCCACCTCTTGTGGTTTGTGCTGGATTTGAACTGGAGTATGACCATAGTGCCTCAGATATTGAAGGGGATGAGGTGGTTTACGAGTTTTGTACGCCATTATCTTCTGGAGGTACTAATGGACGAGCTGATCGCACCGAATGTAATGAAACACCCGTACCTGAACCGTCAGAATGTACCCCGGACGAATTTAGAGTTGTTAGCTTTTTATTTCCCACCTTTAGTAGTGATGCTCCAATGGGGGGGAATCCGGTTGTCACTATTGATGCTACTACCGGGTTAGTCTCTGGAGTGCCAGAGATAGTTGGAGAGCATGTTTTGGCCGTTTGTGCTAATGAGTTTCGTGATGGTGTTTTATTAACTACCATAAGACGAGATTTCCAATTCATTGTGTCAGCTTGTGAAACGGCTGTCAATGCCAATATCTTAAGTGATCAATCGGATGGGAATAACTTTAATGTCCTCAGTTGCGGAGACTTTGATGTCCAATTTACGAACAGAAGTACACGACTGAGAGACATCATTCAATATCTTTGGGAGTTTGACATAGATGGTCAAACGGTAACGTCTTTAAGTAGAGATCCCCTCATTACATTTCCTGACTTAGGAACTTATGACGCCAAGATGACTATTAATCCAGGGATTCCTAATTGCACTGATAGTGCCTTTATTACTATTAATATATTACCTGGTTTGGATGCAGAATTTGATGTCAGCTATGATACTTGTTTGGCGGGCCCGGTGAGTTTTACCGATATGAGTACTACTGATGACGTCAACGTCATCAATAGATATGAATGGGACTACGATGATGGTTCGGGGGAATCTGGATTAAATCGCACACCATTATATACCTACACTAATCCTGGTAACTACAATGTGAGTCTCACTATCACGGACAATAATGGTTGTGAAGATATTCTTACCAAGGAGCTTGTATATGCACCCGCCCCAACACTGATAGTAGTAGAACCATCTAAGTTTGTTGGCTGCGAACCAGCAGAGGTCTTTTTTGATAACTTGACGTTTCCTATAGATGAGACTTATGACATTACTTGGGATTTTGGAGATGGTAGCGAAGGCGACGAAATGTTTGATATTAGCCCGACGCATATTTATCAGGAAGATGGAATATATTCAGTGTCTGTAGAGATTATTTCTCCTTTGGGTTGCTTGGCTACAAGGACATTTCCTAATTGGATTAATGTACAGAAAGGGCCAGATGCAGATTTTGTAGTTTCACCAGATGCAGAGTTTATCACTATTAGCAATAGTGATGTTTCGTTTAGTAATCGGACAATCGGAGCTGTTGAATATTTTTGGGATTTTGGAGATGGACAAATAAGTTTTGATGAGAACCCTCAACACATGTATCAAGATACAGGTATCTATGATGTTGTTTTACTCGCTACTAGTACTAATGGATGTACAGATACCATCCTCAAGCAAGTAGATGTAATCCCAGTGGCAAGCATGCAGTTTCCCAATGCCTTCACACCCAATGGTGATGGAAGGAATGATATATTCAGAGGTAAAGGC
>CAZJHC010000143.1:0-9220 GCA_964545645.1 uncultured Saprospiraceae bacterium | reverse complement strand
GTATTACCTCAGGTGGTCGAGATCAAAACCTTCAGACAGGTGATGGCGAGTTAAATCAGCTCTTAAGGGTTGATGCAGGTATTCCAATAATAAGTACAGACAAGATTTCAGCCTACAGCAACCTCTACTTTGGATTCAATAATCGGACTAATGGATTTTCGGACGAGTTTAGATATGGAGCAGAAGGGGGGATTGGATTCATCAATAGTAAGCTATGGTTTACAGGTAGATTTGACGTTATCCAGTCACGAAATAACGAAGCATCTGGGCCAATAGAGGGATCATTTTTTGCTAATAACGCCGAGGTGACTAGCTTGACAGCAGAGGTATCTTATGAATTGGCTAAGAATGTAGGTGTATCAGTGAGTTATGGTACAGCCATCGATGGAAAAATAGTTTATGCCGCACCATCTTATTCCGTGGGTGTTTTTGTGAAAATATAAGTATAAAGAGTAAGAATTGTACTGGAGATGATCAACTATAACTATAGAACAAGCTAGGAGCTTGTCCAACACTCTGTGATGAAGTCAACGAAATTTTGACTCAAGATTTTTTCTATATCAATGCTATTATAACCTCGATCTGTGAGTAATTGAGGTATCTTTTGCAGATCAGCGATGGTATCGATTTCTATCGGACATTGCTCAGTACCAAAACCTCCATCCAAGTCTGTACCTATCATAATATGATTAGTATTGCCTGCTATCTGGCAGATGTGGTCCATATGATCAACCATATGAGTCAATGATACGCCCATAGATTGAGGTGATGACACACCTCTTTCCCAGTTGGGAATCATCATCCATGCATCCAGAGGGAGGCCGATGATACCACCTTTCGAGATAATTTCTTTTAGTTGCTCATCACTGAACTGCCTGTTATGATCAACCAGTGATCGACAGTTAGAATGACTCGCCCATAATGGGCCACTGTAACAGTCCATAGCCTCCCAAAAAGAAGTATCACACAGGTGAGTGACATCCAATATGATATTGAGCTCTTGCATTGCCATGAGGAGCTCTCGGCCTCGGTCCCCGATAGACCCATCACTATCAGTACCAAAGGCATATGTGCCAGGTCCATAATGCGCAGGGCCTATTGCCCTCAGACCTTGGTCATGCATCTCATAGAGGTGATTCAAGGAGATAATAGAATCCGCTCCCTCAAGGCTGAGTATATATCCGAGAGGCATCTCAGAAGGAGAATGATCCCATTTTGACAGGTGCTTTTTTAAATCCTCATGGTTCTTAATCTGTCTCATATAGCCTTGACGGGACATCTCCTGATACCAACTTAACTGAGCTTGAGTCTGTGACCAGGCTTGGGCTGGAGAGTGCCACCCTGGGAGGTCATTGTTTGGCTTGACATATCTGGCAATAAGAGTTGCTACACATAATCTTATATTTCCTTTTTTGAGCTCTGGGAATGAGACTGTTGCTCGACCCCTATCGGGCTTATCTATTTGGCCATGCTCTCGATGTCTGATAGAAGCTACATTTTGTCTGATATCTCGATTCCAATCGATAGCATTCATGCTTAGATCCAGATGGGCGTCAATAATCTTTGGCGTATTCATGGGGTCGGAGATAGTTCTAAATTTCGTGCTATAACTTGCCAGTGATCAGTGATATGATGATTGTTAACCACCATGGCAGCAGGGTAGAGTGCCACCGTGGGGCAGATATGTCGAGGGACCCCATAAAGTACATCTCCTACCTGATAAGGGACTTTCTCTTTAAATTGGATGACGAGGTGCTCTTCACTATGAGAGACAGGCTCAAATAATGGAGTGTCAAAGAAGATTATCTGTGGAGGTGACCCTTCAGAAGCCACATGTTTATGACCCAAGTCAAAGCAAAATGTATCATCATCTATCTTAGAAATGATCCTGGTAGCTAACACTGCCGCATAGTTAAATCTATATTCAGGAAATTTTGACTGGTATCCATGATCCCAGAATACAAAGGTTCCTGGGCTACACTGACGCCGCTCATGCTGTGCATGAACCAAGAACGTTGGACTGCCACCCGTTACGATTGATAGCTCAGGATACTTATCTAAATAGGGTAGTAGAGGGGCTATCCCTTCATCACATACCTTGGTGCGTTCTACCAGATTGGGATTGCGAGAATGCCCATCATAGGCGTGAAAACCAATGAGTGAAATGTTGATTAAATCCGATATTCGATCAATCAGCTGATCGAACTTTGGTCCTACAGGGATGCCTGTCCTATGATGGTCGACATCTACATCTATGTATATGTCAAAAGAATGATCATGTTGCGATAATTCACCCAAGCCATGATCACAATCGACGAGACTGGCAAAACGACAATCTGGATAAGCCCCTTTCAATCTAACAAGTTGAGTCACTCGTGGCCCAAGCAGTTGATAAGCTATGAGTATATCCTTAGCGCCAGCCATCGCCATCATTTCAGCTTCGGCGATCGTTGCGCACTTGAACTGCTTGATGCCTGATTGCACCTGCATACGCCCTACTTCGAGCATCTTGTGGGTCTTGACATGAGGCCTAATTCTCTCAGGTGTCCCAACTATTTCTAATGCTCTATCAATGTTGTCTTGTACACGATCTGGATAGACCAATAGGGCAGGAGTATTTAATTCGGACTCTTGGGCTACTTGATACCACTTCATGATTTGAGCAAAAATTGTGCTTCGATTTCGACGGGTATGCCGTCTGGCAGAGAACCCATGCCTACTGCACTACGGACTCCTACACCTTTGTCAGGCCCCCATATCTCGGCGAACAACTCACTGCAACCATTGATGACATATGGATGTCTTCCAAAATCATGTGTAGCATAGACCATTCCAAGTACTTTGACAACACGCTCTATATCATTAAGACTATCCAGATTATCTCTTAGAGTAGCTAATATGGCTAATCCTACTTGGCGTGCAGCTTGCTTCCCTTCTTCGACAGACATATCATCACCTACACGACCCATGATCAAGGTGCCATCGGTCTTGAGAGTACCATGTCCTGAGACATATACCATGTTGCCAACACGTAAGAATGGCTTATAGACACCCATAGGTTTGGGAGGTGCGGGCAGTTCCAAATTGAGCGAATGAAATTTTTCTTCTGGGGTCATATGGTTGTTTATCAGTTAACAATAAGATTTAAAAGTAACACACCGACCAATCCTGCCACAGAAACTATAGTTTCCATTACAGACCAAGTTTTCAGCGTATCAGTCACCGACATATTAAAGAACTCCTTAAAGAGCCAAAATCCACTATCATTGACATGCGAAAACATCAAGCTGCCTGCTCCTGTAGCCAAGACCATAAGATTAGGATCAGCGCCCGTCAACGGAATCAATGGAGCTACTATACCTGCGCTCGTTAATCCTGCTACCGTTGCAGATCCTACACAGACTCTAATGATAGCAGCAATACCCCAAGCCAAGACAAGTGGCGAAATATCCATTGTCGCTAATTGACTTCCTATGTAATCGCTTACCTGGCTTTCTACGAGTACCGCTTTAAGTGCTCCTGCTCCAGCGATAATTAATAGAATCATGGCGATACCTTTAATAGCCAAATCAAAAGATGTAGCTATGTCTTTCATGGATTTAGTTTGAAATATCCCAAGAGTAAATATTGCGACGATAATAGAAATAATCATGGCGATGACTGGATCCCCTAAAAAATCAATGGCTGGTCTTATGAATGAGTCCTCTAATATGAAGAGCTTCAATAAGGCCGCAGAAGCCAACAAAATTACTGGAAACAATGCCGTAAATATACTCACTCCTAACCCCGGTATTTCTTCGTCCGTCAGGATCTTCGGATTCATAAATTCCGGTAAAGGTTTAGGATTATATTTCTTAAGGGTTGTTGCAAATACCGGACCTCCAAGTATGATGGCAGGTACGGCTACTATTAGCCCATAAAGTAGCGTGGTGCCCATATCTGCCCCTAACTGACCTACCAGAGCTGTCGGTGCTGGGTGAGGAGGTAAGTATCCATGAGTCACGGATAAGGCTGACAACATGGGCAAACCTATATAGATCAAGGGTAGTCGAGTAGCAGCTCCAATGGTAAATACTAAGGGTACCAGTATAACAAAACCAACAGAGTAAAACATTGGAATACCGACTAAAAAGCCCGTTAATACCACGGCCCAAAGGATATACTTTTGGGGAAAGGCTGCAATCAAACTATCTGCTATGCGCTGAGCAGCCCCACTATCGGCCACTAACTTGCCAAGCATAGCTCCACAGCCTAAGATGATCACTAAGAAACCAAGGGTTCCTCCGATACCTTTCTGAAGTGTTGATGATATATCAGAGATAGGCATTCCTACGCCGAGACCAATCCCCATCGATACAAGAATAAATGCGAGAAAAGTATTGAGCTTGAAATAGCCTATCAATACAACGAGGGCGATAATGCCCAATAAAACAATGATTAATGACATAGTAGTAATATAGATCAGACAAAGTAACACTTATACCTTGATCTGCGAGACTTCATTGCTACTGCCTTGTACTAAGACGACTTGCTAAAAGATAGAGGAGCACAGCGAAAAGGACAGTGAATAGGCTACTGATCATCATATGGTCAGCCAAATAACTTGGCTCCGCTAAAGCTGAACCCGATCGCACCAGGAGAAAGGCAGAAAAATCAAAAAGAATATGGACAATAATACCTGGAACAATGGAACCGATACAATGGGCAACCCAACTAAATGCGATGGAGACTAAAAAATACTGCAGATACAGTTCTGGTGGTAGTAAATGGCCAATCGTGAATATAATAGCAACGAATATAAAGGAAACAATAACACCATAATGAATGGTCATAAGTCGCTGGATATATCCCCTGAATACAATTTCTTCTACGACTCCGGCGGTTAACGCTGCAGCCAGCAATAATGCAGGCCCAGATATTCCAGACGCTGACCCGACAAGCTTAATAAATGCTAATTGTGCGGTTTGATCTGTACCAAACAACCCAAATCCAACAGCATTGATCGCATAAACAAATAGAAATAAAGCTATGGATATGGACAAAACAGAAACACGACTATTATAAGGCGGAGCTTGAGTCGAAGACATATGTTTTCTATATTCTGAGGCTCCAAAAGGAATAGAAGCTCCAGTACAAAATTGCCAAAACAACCAAAGAGTACAGAGGCATATAAAAAGTGCCCAAGGCATACTCGGCAGAACTGACAGATTATTAATTATCAATGATTGATTGAAGATTAATATGGGGTAGAGCAATACAATGACATATATAATTGCTTTAATCCAGGTGGGGGTATTAGACCAGATCGACTTCATGTGTTAGTGTTCTAAGGCATCCTACTTTTTATTGCTAATGAGATCTCTTAAGCGGTGGTGACTATCCTTTTTATATGTTCTACCTATAGGTAATTCGTAGTCACCGATGATTACCGAGTTGCTCTTAAACGAATCAATTTTATACGTATTGACAATATAGGATTTATGGATTCGCATGAAGCCTCGAGTTTTGTATTCTTCTTCGAGATTCTTGAGGGTGTCAAGAGCCACGATCGACTTATCATAAGATTGCCAAACTACATATTCTTTCAACCCTTTTATATAAAGGATGTCATCGAAAGAAATGATATGAGATTTAGATCCATCCTTGATGACTATAGAATTCTTTGTATTAAGATCCTGTATTCCCTCGTTGGTAGCATCTTTGTTCTTCAGTAATAGAAAAATGGTGCTGGCTAAAAATGACAGAGAGTATAAAGATGAGCCTGATAATACTGTCCAAAAATCTAATGAAAAAAGCCATAGGGATTCTCCAGAGCTAAGTCTATCCGTAAAAAGTGTTAATACCACGCCGATTAGAAAAAAGGAGCATGAAAACGTTAAATAGATAATAATAACGTTGATCAGAAAAAATAAGAAATACCTGCCTTTGCTAAATAGTAGTGGAAACCAAAAATGACTGTTTAAGTAAACGATCATAAGTTGTAATCCGACAATGGCTATGTTCTTAATAAAGTAAAATTCAAGATGCTCTCCACCGCTCATCAAAAATGATTGAGTCATCCAGAAAAAAATCCAGAATGCTACTGTTTTAAACTTTTGATTAAGAAAGGTCATCTATAGAAATCTGTATTTCCAATATATCCAATAAGCCATTAAATGATGAGTCGTTGGTGTAAAAATGTAGGTCGTTGATTGAAAATTGATTTATAGTCAAATATCTGTGTCCATATTTATAAAAACAGAAACAATTATGACAATGAAGCTTTTACTTCTTTCGATGTTACTCAGTCTATTGACAATCGATAACTATGGACAGGATCTTAATCAATACGAGATCATTTATGAAGCAAACCACAATGGAGAGCCAATCAAAGGAGATCTTGAGACCCTGGTTGACTATGTTCAAAATGGGAATCCTGTAAGAGTAGGATGGGTATTGCAGATGGGGTTTTCAGATCCAGAAAAAGAAAGTATAGAGATGCAGCATTGGGTCGATGCTGGATTTTTGACAACCATAAAAGGCCATGTGTTTGCTCAGATATCGTCTATCTATCAACAAGGACCTATGATCGGTGATCCACCAGGGGTTCTATTGATCAATGGTAAACCTGATGGATGGGTAGCTATTGTTGGAACCACAGGCATATTGAGACAAAAATTTGATGGCAGCGAGTCAATGATTGACATTATGCGTGCTGACGGTTATTCTGAGGAGGATATTAAAAAAGAACTAAAAGCTATGGAATCACAAAAAGTACTTACAAAATGGGCCGTACTGAAAAAATAGTACCATGTAATTGCCTCAAGATCTAAAACTGGCTTATCGGTTGAGACGATTATTACTCAGATTGATCCATTTGTTCAATCCATCCTTTGATCAATGCGAGGCCTTCTTTATGAACCATTCTACGCCCCAACTCTGGCATCATAGCCGCTGTCTCTGTAGATGCCATTCTATAGTAGAGGATAGACTCCTCGGGATTGCCTGGTACTATGTTGTATTCATGACCTCCCGTGCCAGCACCTGCAGCTACACTTGACTTGTATATGCCGATATGGTCATCAGGTAATGCATTGGCCTCCAATGTTAATCCTGTAGTATTAGCTGGTCCTTGTGGGTTATGGCAATGCCGACAGTTAATGTCCAGATAGGCCATCGCCCGACGATGTATATCTCCGCTGTTAGGATCATCCCAAGTAGCCCATAAAGGGATCTCGTTGTTGGGTAGATTCTTAAGATATCCGACCGCCTTCCATTTGGATAACTGGTTCATCGTACCGTCGTTATAAGCAAAGTCTTTGTTCATATTGCCAACTCTGGGCCCTATGGGCATCTGTTGGTGATCATAGTAGTGACAGCCTTTACACTGATTTTTATTAGGTATGATATAGTCGACGTTATTTTGTTGGCCATCACTATCGATCCATGTTACTTTTTTAATATCCCCTACGACATCGTAGTAAGCTTCTGTTTGCTCATCATTCCATACATAGGAGCGTGCTTCCCATTGCTCGCCATTGTTGATGAGTAGTCTTGTCTCGATTACTCGGTGTCCTTTGGTTAGATCGGTTTCATCATTTTGATAGTAAAACGATTTGATCAATACTGCATCTTTGGGGAAATCTAATAACCCTTCGTCAGTATAGTTAGCACTACTACCTTCAGGCATCCATACATAACGAGCTTTGTGCGCATAATCAGAAAACAAAGGATTGTTTAGATCGTATGGAAGTACTCTGTCCATAGGAGTCATATCGGATAATGCCCCTTGAAAAAAACCATACTCTGAGAGCTTGTCATAAGGTTTATCTCCAATACTAACCCCAGCGATCTGTGGTGCGCAGCTCCACCATAATGACCACGAGATTAACATCAAACTGACTACTAACTGAAGTTTCATCTAAAGTCCAGCTATCCAATCATCATAGTTGCCCAACTCCAATGCTGGGTTCTCGCAGTCAAACATAGAAAGGTCATGGCTTACATTTTGTCGTATTGCTGCAGGAGTGGCACCCATGCCGGCATTGAGATTGGCAAAGGAGGCTTCGCCATTATTGCGTATACATAATCCAGTAGGGCTGCCATCATCATTCAACTGATCAGGACGATAGATACCATCAACGGTGATATCATAAGACTTGCCGTCAAATATGGCATTAAATAGCTTGCCCATATCTGTTGTCATATCTGGAGGACCTTGGGTCCCTGTGATCGTATTATCATGGACACTGACATAGGAATTATATGGATCATAATCCTTTGATTCGAATGGGAGACCAGTCAGTAACCAAGTGTTAATAGCGATTCCGACGGATTTATGATTGGAGATAGTATTGTTATGGAGCTCGACTTGAGTATGAGCCATCAGGACCATTCCTGTCCCTGGAGGTAAGGTGTTGACCACGATACCAGGAGCTGAGAAATTTGGCCCGTTATTATTGTCCATTATATTGTCATATACCTTGATGCTGTGCCCGTTGGCTTGCGGTACATCAGGCATGTCAAATATCAACATCCCTGCTGTGTTCTCTACGGCACGATTGCCATATACCTCTCCAACTCGAGTATTTTCTATTTCTATGCCAGCCACATTGTGATGAGCGTAGTTATTTCTTATGACCACATTGTTAGACTGACCTATGTAGATACCCGCATCCATGGCATAGGACGCTTCGCAGTCTTCCATCAAGACATTGGTACAAAAAACTGGATATAAGCCATAGGCTCCATTTTTCTCCGAGGCGCCACTCGTCCAAGTAGTTTCCATACCTCGGATGACCACATTGGTACATTCGTGCAGTTTTAAGGCATCACCTTTACTATCTGCTATCGTAAAGTCCTCTAAGGTGATGTCTTTAGCATTCTTAATGCTAAACCCTTCTCCTCCTTCTAACTGTCCTTTGAATGAAAGAATGGTTTTTTTCATTCCAGCACCTTTAATGGTTATTCCAGGAATGTCAGTGAGTGATAGAGGTCGGTTGAACTCAAATGTTCCTTCAGGCAATAGAATTGTTTCGCCTTCTTGAGCCTCAATTAATCTTTTTTGAAGTGTGGAAACAAGTTCTTCTGCTTTAATAGGCTGGGGGCCTGTAGGCACTACTTTGCATGCATACAGGACTAAGAAAATAGAGAAAACCAATAGCGTGGAATATTTCATAACTGCTTATTTCTTCTTTTAAATGTAGACATAATACTGCTAATATATTGCAACATAATTAGC
>CAZJHC010000142.1:0-9246 GCA_964545645.1 uncultured Saprospiraceae bacterium | reverse complement strand
GATTTATACTTGTATAGTCCGGTTATACATGTTGATTAGTCCATCGTACTACGAATCTACCATCGGAGATGCTTGGTTCATAGAAGTATTGTTTTCGGCGCTCAGTGGTCAGGCTATACTATGTTATCTCTTATCGGTTCTTTTTGTTTTTTTTCAGGCTGTCCATATCAACATCATTGCTAATGAGAGCAAGATGTATGGGTCGCAATCTGGCTTTGCTGGTTTAATTTATGTATTAATAGTGTCGGTATCTGCCGATTTCTTGGCATTTAGTCCAGTACTGATAGGAGCAAGTTTTTTCTTGCTAGCATTACAGAATGTTTTTACGGTCTATAAAAAGTCTCAAGCTACAGTTTATATAGTTAATGCCTCTTTCTATATAGCCGTTGCGACCATCTTTTATAGCCCTTATATTGTTATGTTTTTCGCACTATTTATTGCACTAATTATACTGCGACAATTTAGCATTAAGGAGCAACTACAGTACATTATAGGCTACATAGCCATCTTTTGGATATTCGGAGTACTGCTATACTACATGGACTTATTATCATATAGTTTTTTGACGACTATGGAGATAGGAGGATCGATTCATCTGTTTCATATTGAGAGGTATGAGTCAGGAGCTATTGTTATGCTATTATTCCTACTGATCTTATATGGGTTGATAAGTTATTATTCTTTCCAAAAGAAGAAAGAAATAGAAGCGAGAAAGAAGATTGATTTTCTATATTGGATTATGATGATGTCCCTAATAGGGGTTTGTGTATTCAAGAACGTCACGGGTTATTATCTTCCGTTTATAGCCATACCTCTCAGCATTTTGCTCAGTATTAGCTTGAACAAAAGCAAAAATTTAACAAGTGCGGAGTTGGTTCATATCGTTTTTTTAACAATGGTACTATTTATGCAATATGATCATATGATAGTAGCGGATATTTAGGTTAATGTTTTTATAAGATATCATATTTAGGGTCCATTTATAATAATTTTGATGTGATGAATAAGTTCGGATTTTTTATTGTTCTTCTTTACACAATGAATTTGTCTGGACAATCAGATAGTGAGGGCCCTGTCAGCTGGCACATTTATGTAGATCGGGCTTCCCCAGAATCCTATGAGATACATTTTGATGCTACCATACAACAAGAATGGATGATATACTCTACTCAGACACCGGTTGGAGGGCCATTACCTACGGAGCTAGAGATTGAAGAGAATCAAGAAGTCGTATCTTCTAATGCTATCTGGGACGGAGTTAAACCTCAAAAGGAGTATGAGGCGTTATTCGATCAGGAAGTATGGAAGTTTAAAGATCAAGCTAAGTTTATTGCAAATATTCAATCAGAGAAAACCAATGCCATTGTCAAAGGCACTCTTACATATATGGCTTGTAATGGTCGACAGTGTCTACCGCCTACGGATGTCCCATTTGTGGTGGTTCTAAATTAATAAGTTATGAGAAGTTTAATTATAGCGTTAATAAGCATTTTATCTACGCAGATAGTCATCGCCCAAAACTATAATCCCGTTAATTGGGACTATTCTGTAGAACAGATATCACAGGACGAATATGAGATCATCTTCACTGCTAAGATAGACAAGGGCTGGACAGTATACTCGATGTATATAGATGAAGGAGGGCCTGTGCCTACCTCCATCTGGTATGAGACCGAAGGCGTAGTAGATAATGTTGGAGACGCAATAGAGTCTGGTAGTCGCAAGGAAGGAATGGACGCTATCTTTGAAATGAAGGTTATCAAATTTTTAGATGATAAACTTTATGAGATTAGGCAAAAGGTCAAGGTCTTAGATCCTACTAAAAAACTCACGGGCTATCTAACCTATATGACTTGTGATGATGAACGGTGTCTTCCTCCAACGGATGTTGATTTCGAAATTGATTTTGGTGATGGCAAATCGTATCAAGAAGACACTCAAAGTTCAAAAGCAGCCCTTTCTGAAGAAAGTCCTGTGTCATGGTCTGTTGATATAAAAAAAAAATCAACCAATCAATATGACTTAATCTATACAGCAACAATTGCTGACGGATGGAATGTATACTCTCAATATATAGACGAGGGAGGTCCCGTGCCTACTTCCATCTGGTACGAGACGGAAGGAGTAGTTAAAAACAAGGGAGAGGCAATAGAATCAGGTCATCGCAAAGAGGGGATTGATCCTGTCTTTGATATGCACGTCATCAAGTTCTATGCTGATGAACCGTATACAATTACTCAAACTGTAGAAGTCATTGATCCAAGCCAAAAGCTCTCGGCATATCTAACTTATATGGTTTGTAATGATGAGAAGTGTTTACCTCCAACGGATGTCGATTTCACTGTTGACTTTGGTGCAGAGAAAGTGCTCATGGCTGAAGAGGCGCATGGTGCCATAGGAGATGTAGTGGCGACCCAAGTTGGAAATGTCATCGACCAGCGCAGACAAGATTTATATACTTCGTTCAAAGAGCCAATGGCAGAATGTGGTGAGTCAGTGGTCGAGAAAGACAGTCTTTTATTAATGTTCATATTTGGATTCATAGGAGGCTTACTGGCATTGTTGACGCCCTGTGTTTTCCCAATGATACCGTTGACTGTGAGTTTTTTCACCAAGGATACCAAAAAGAAAGGCTGGGTTAATGCTTTAATTTATGGTCTCTCCATAATAGTTATATATGTCAGTATTGGTCTTTTCATAACCATGTTTTTTGGTGCGGAGGCTCTTAATCGCTTATCGACCAATTGGATTGCTAATAGTATCTTCTTTGTGATCTTTGTGTTTTTTGCCTTTTCGTTTTTTGGGTTCTATGAGATTACGTTGCCAAGTTCTTGGTCCAATAAGTCAGACAAGATGGCTGACAAAGGTGGCCTTATCGGTATTTTCTTCATGGCATTTACTTTAGCCATTGTGTCCTTTTCATGTACAGGGCCGATCATAGGTACAGCCTTGGTACAGGCTGCCTCCAATCAGATCGGACCATTTATAGTTATGCTTGGCTTTTCTATGGCTTTGGCCCTTCCTTTTGGTTTATTTGCCGCATTCCCGGCCTGGCTCAACAGTTTGCCTCGTTCTGGAGGATGGATGAATAGCGTAAAGGCGGTTTTAGGCTTTATTGAACTTGCTTTTGCATTCAAATTTTTATCTGTGGCAGATATGACCAATCATTGGGGGTTCCTTAGATATGAACTCTTTATGGTTGTTTGGGTTTTGATTGCCTTAGCTATGGCATTATATGGCTTTGGTTTTATTCGATTTCCTCATCATGCACCTGTCAATAAGCTGAGCCCTCGCCGATGGATGTTTTCACTAGGCTCTGTAGCCTTGGCCATATATCTGGCGACAGGGTTTATATACAAACCTGAGACTAATAACTATAATGCTCTACCCCTGCTTAGTGGTATTGCACCACCATCGAGCTATAATTACTTTTTGCCTGAGTCAGACATTGATGCAGATATAAAGAGTCAGTATCCATCATTTAGCAAGTGTGCTAATAATATCGATTGCTTCAAGGATTATTATGAAGGTCTTGCCTATGCCAAACAAAACAATTTGCCTATACTTTTGGATCATACAGGATATGGCTGTGTCAATTGTCGCAAGACGGAAGAGCTAATATGGGTAGATCAGGAAGTAAAAAGTATGCTTGATGACGATTTTGTATTGATATCGCTTTATGTTGATGACGACAAAAAGTTAGAGAAGACTCTTGTCTCTAAATTGCGAAATAAAAAAATCAGAAATGTTGGAAATAAGTGGGCGGACTTTCAGATCGTCAATTTCGAACAAAACTCTCAACCCTTATATATTATGATCACTCCTGAAGAGCAAGTGATTGCTAATCCTCGTGGTTATAAAGAAGGAATAGAAGGGTATCGAAACTACTTAGAGTGCGGCCTCGAAACGTATCAAAGTCTCAGCTCTAATTAGAATCATCAATATTAGAAAGTTCATAATCGTATACTAAGCGACCAAGCTCGGCGAGGAAGGGCACCCCAATTTCTTCATATTCATAATTACCGTCATTATAGATTTGATTGGCATTGACATGGATTGTGGCGGTTAGAAAAAACTCAATATCATTTTGGGTGTCTCGTATATGTGCACAATCTGTCAGATACCCATATGCCCATCCTACTTTATTAGATATTTCAATATGATCGGGTATTGACTCTTTAGAATCTCCATACATGAAGAACTTCACATAGCTATCGTAATAATCATTGTTATAAGCGAGGTGTGGGTATTGATCCGGTGTTTTCTTCATGGTCTTTTGAAGAAACGTATGTTGCTCACTGCTCAGGTCGAATCTTTGCTCTTGCTCAAAGGCTTCGGGATATAGTATGCGAAGCATACTCTCCTGTAGGTCGACCAAATTGATAAAATTCTTGTGGCTAAAATCGAAAGACTTATGGACAATGGTATCTAAATTATCATCATAATACCCCAGACCTTTCTTACAGTTATGAACTATAGGATAGTGATCATAGAGGGCATAGAGTTCGTTTTGCTCATATAAGACTTGTCCATTGTCGTCAATGATCTGATAGGGGTTGGTGTATTTGTTGGCCTCTTTATCAAATCCAGACACCCCGACTCTATGTATTATCTTACTGTTGGTGAAGATTCCTTTTTCTCTCAGTTTGTCATTGATGTAGTCCTGACCGAGTAATTCGTACAATCGATTATAGGCATTATTATCACTGGCTGAAAAAATTTTTTCTATGTAGTGGGCGACATTGGGATATCCTGTCGGAGAGGTCGTATCTATATATTCAACCTGCTGAGGTGGGGCTATTGAGTCAAACGCCAGCCTGCTAAACATATTTATATCAGGATCACTCTTGGACAATGCATTAATATATTCTAATGCCAAGAAGGCTACAGGCATCTTTACTGTGCTGGCTGGATAAAAATATTGAGTAGTATCAATATTGTAGGCATGATTGATAAATCTTAGCTCATCATCGGCCGGGTGACTAATCGAAGTATGGAGCAGCTGGATCTCATATTGACTTTTATTGTTTAGGACTCTTTTAATTATCGGCCCTCCCTTTGACAGTATTTCTTCCCAGTGGTTATTGTTAGTGCTGGTATGCTCACATGATACCAACAATATTAAACCTATGAGGATATAGATGATTTTAATCATAATGCGATGATATTGAATGCACTAAGTATTGCTGCAATTATAACGAAGATGAGTAAGCGATAGGCCCAAATATCTGCATTGGGGTATTTAGATGCTTGGTCTGCAGCAATATAGCCTCCTATTGTTTGACCCAGAGCAACGGTCAGGCCAAGCCTCCATTCTATCATACCATTGATATGAAATATGATCACTACCAACGTTGTATATAGGGCTACAATAACGGTCTTAAGAGCATTGGCATCAATGATATTGATCTTCATAAATAATACTGTTATGATCAGGAAGAAAACCCCCATCCCCATCTGAATGAACCCTCCGTAGAAGCCCAATCCTAAGAATGCAGGAATGGCCAGATATAAATTAGGCTTTTTGTGAATATCGGTCTTAACAAGCCAGCGTTTAGGATTAATTAGTACAACCAGGAGCATTATCAGCAGCAAGTACTTAAAGACCTCTTCAAATTGTTCATTGGATACTGATAACGCTGCGATGACCCCAATTATAGAACCAATCGTTGCCAACATGATATAGAGCCAAGTATAAGGCAGCTTATTGACCCTTCCATTCTTAATAAATCCGTAGCTCGATGAACAACTCTGAAATAGAATGCCTACTCTATTGGTTCCATTGGCCAGATTGCCAGGCAGTCCAAATAGTTCTGTGAATATGCTCAAGGTTATAGCAGAGCCATTGCCTGCCAGGGTATTGACAATCCCAGCGAAAAACCCACCGATTATAGCGATGATATAGGTAAGTATATCCATCCTAATGACGCTCTTGGCATAGTTCGATTAGCACTCCATTGGCTGATTTAGGATGTACAAAGCATATGAGTTTATTGTCTGCGCCTAGCTGAGGTTCTTCATTTAAAAGTTGAAAACCGTCACCTTTGAGTCGAAACATCTCGGCCTTTATATCTGCTACGTCATAGGCAATGTGATGCATGCCTTCACCTCTTTTTTGAATGTGTTTGTGTACTGGCGAAGATTCATCGGTTGGGGCTATGAGTTCAATCTTATTAGGTCCGTTTCTAAAAAAAGAAGTGATGACTCCTTGTGCTGCGACGATTTCTTGCTTATAAGGAGGGCCCCCTAAGAGTTTAGTGTATAGTTCATTAGCCTTTTGGATATCCTGTACTGCGATTCCAATATGTTCTATCTTTCTCATAATTAGAAAAATGAACAAAAAAAATGGGCTTAACAAATCAATGTTAAAGCCCATTAAAAGTTTTTATTCGAATAGACTACTTTTTAAGTAGGTCTCTAATCTCAGCTAATAGATCTTCCTGCGAAGGTCCAGCAGGAGCTTCTTCAACAGCAGGCTTCATTTTATTATAATTTTTCACAATTATGAATAGGACGAACCCAACAATAAGCAAATTAATAATAGCATTGATCCATGAGCCATATCTGATAGCGTTTTCAGGCTTCAATACAGCACCATCGGCGCCCATCTCTGCTGGAGATAATACGTACTTAAGGTCTGCAAAGTCATAACCTCCAGCAAAATTACCTACTACTGGCATAACGATATCATTGACAAATCCATTGACTACCAATCCTACGGCGCCTGCTAAGATGACAGCTACAGCAAAGTCAATGACATTGCCTGTCATAATAAAGTCTTTAAATTCTTTGAACATAGTTAAAGTGTTTCGTTATTGTTTAAAAAATAAATAGAGCCAACCATTAAATTGGCTCACATAAAAATAACATATATTTTTATTTCTATATAATAGTCTATGCTACGCCAGCCTCTTGTCTGATCTTATTCAGTGCCGACCCTGCTCTTATCCATTCTATCTGAGCTTGGTTATAGGAGTGTGCTACATCAAAGTAATCTTCTGTCCCATCAGCATGTTGCAATTGTACTGTGAGGTTCTTACCAGGAGCCATATCACCAAAGCCATATAATGAAACAGAATCATCTTGACGTACTTTGTCATAATCATCTGGATTGACAAATGTCAAGGCAAGCATTCCTTGTTTTTTTAAGTTGGTCTCATGTATACGAGCGAAAGACTTAACTATTACTGCATACACACCCAGAAATCTTGGCTCCATGGCAGCATGTTCTCGTGACGATCCTTCTCCGAGATTTTCTTCTCCAAAAACCACAGTACCTATACCTGCTTTTTGATATGCACGGGCAGAATCAGGTACAGCCATATAGTCACCGGTTACCATGTTGAGCACCTTATTAGCCTCATCATTAAAGTAATTGATGGCGCCGGTATAACAATTATCGGAGATATTCTCTAGATGTCCTCTATAGGTCAACCAAGGGCCAGCCATAGAGATGTGATCTGTTGTACACTTTCCTTTAGTCTTGATAAGGGTCCTCATGCCGTGCAGATGGTTTGGCTCTATCGTTTTGAATGGAGTCAGGAGTTGTAGCCTATCTGATGTCGGGGATACCACTACTTCTACCTTGCTGCCATCCTCTGCTGGAGCATTATAGCCTGCATCTTTCACGTCAAATCCATTTGGAGGTAATTCATACCCTGTTGGCTCTTCAAGTTTTACTTCTTCACCAGCTTGATTGACGAGGGTATCAGTTACAGGATTGAAATCCAAGCGACCTGCTATGGCAATGGCTGCGACCAATTCTGGCGATGCTACGAAGGCATGTGTATTTGGATTACCATCGGCTCTCTTGGAGAAGTTTCTATTGAATGAATGAACGATACTATTTTTTGGACCATTGATAGGATCATTATACCTAGCCCACTGACCGATACATGGCCCACAGGCGTTGGTAAATATTTTAGCATCTAATTTTTCGAATATCTCCAATAGCCCATCACGCTCTGCTGTGAATCTTACTTGCTCACTACCAGGATTAATACCAAACTCTGCTTTAGTCTTGAGTCCTTTGTCAACGGCTTGTTTAGCTATTGATGCCGCTCTTGAAAGATCTTCATAGGATGAGTTAGTACATGATCCTATCAATCCCCACTCAACCTCCAAGGGCCAGTTGTTTTCTGTAGCCTTCGCTGTCATGTCTTTTCCTGCATTGGTAGAGAGATCAGGAGTAAATGGACCGTTTAATCTGGGATGTAATGTGGACAAGTCTATTTCTATAACCTGATCAAAATATTTTTCAGGATTGGCATAACACTCGGCATCAGCCGTTAGGTGCTCTTTGACTTGGTCAGCAAGATCGGCAATCTCAGCTCTTCCTGTAGCTCTGAGGTAGCGACTCATTGAATCATCATAACCAAAAGTGGATGTAGTGGCTCCGATCTCAGCACCCATATTACATATGGTTCCTTTGCCCGTACAACTCAAATTCAATGCACCTTCACCAAAATATTCTACTATTGCTCCTGTACCACCTTTAGCGGTTAAGATCTCTGCCACACGCAGAATGACATCTTTTGGAGCTGACCATCCAGATAATTTACCCGTCAGTTTAACACCTATTAGTTTAGGATTTTTGAGCTCCCAAGGCATGCCTGCCATCACATCTACGGCATCTGCTCCTCCGACACCTATGGCCACCATACCTAATCCTCCTGCATTGACGGTATGACTATCAGTGCCTATCATCATCCCTCCTGGAAATGCATAATTTTCAAGAACTACTTGATGTATGATACCAGCTCCTGGCTTCCAAAAACCTATGCCATATTTGTCAGAGACTGACTCCAAGAAGTTGAAAACCTCATTGCTCGTATTAATGGCATTCTGAAGGTCTGCATCGGCCCCTATCTTTGCTTGTATTAAGTGATCACAATGTACGGTCGAAGGCACTGCGACTTTCTCTTTGCCGGCCATCATAAATTGTAGTAGTGCCATTTGTGCCGTTGCATCCTGCATAGCGACTCTATCTGGTGCGAAGAAGACATAATCTTTTCCCCTTCCATAGTTTTGTAATGGAGATTCTGTATGCAGGTGAGCATAAAGTATCTTTTCTGCAAGGGTAAGCGGCCGTTGTAGTTCCGATTTTACTTTTTCAATTTTGTTTGAGAGCCCTTCATAATGGGCCTTGATCATGTCTAAATCAAATGGCATAGTTCTTTTTTATAGCGTTTCCAAAAAGATGATACAAATATATCTCCTTTCGCAAAAACATAAATTTTATCGGAC
>CAZJHC010000141.1:0-9255 GCA_964545645.1 uncultured Saprospiraceae bacterium | reverse complement strand
ATCTTCTATTTTTTGTGCCTGAGCGGCCATGATCATTGGACCAATGGTACCACCTTCATCATAATCATCATTAAATTGACATGCTTTACTCTTTTCAACCAGTAATGAGACCAGCTTATCAAATATGGAGTCATGTACATAGATGCGTTCCAAGGATTGACAAGCCTGACCGCTGGCACCAGCAGCACTACGCATAATAGCATCAGCAGCTACCTCAAGATTTGCGTCTTCTAACACGATTGCGGCATCCTTGCCACCCATCTCAAGGAATGCTGGAATAAATCTTTTAGCTGCAGCCCCACTAATCTTCAATCCAGTCTGGGTGCTTCCTGTAAAGCATACAGCGTCAACATTATTGACTAGAGCTTTACCTGTTTCGGCTCCTCCTCTTAGTATGGTAAGTACCTTGTCCAACTCTGGGATGGATTTAACTATTGGTTCTACGATATCTATGAATCTTGGAGTGATTTCACTTGGTTTAAGTAGTACGGTACATCCAGCTAATAATGCAGGTATAGTATCTATTAGTGCCAGTAATAATGGAAAATTCCATGGACTAATGACACCAACTACGGGGTAGGGCACTAGTTGTTGCCTAATTTGAACCGCAGTATTTGTTACTGACATTCGAGGCTCTGGTGTCTGCATAAGTGGTGGAGAGGAGTAGCATCTACCTTTGATGACACCGAGAGCACCCATATATTCTATCTCACTTATTTTTCGTCTGCCTGTGTCTATAGAGAGCTGACCGATTAGAGCCTCTTTGTAAGACTCTAAGGCTTGGGCGAACTGCATTAGCACATCTGCTCGACGTTGTATGGGTAACTCTCTCCATACACCATGATTGGATCTCAATACTTGTGAGTGATGGGTGACCTCATCAGGTGTATCGACCTGTAAGGTATAATCATATTGTCCTGTCCTGGGATTTCTAATCTGCATGTTCTGCTACGGGTTTTAAAAAGAAAGAACAGATAAAAGCGATCAACAAGAACAAGACCATCATCCAAAAACTCATACTGTAATCTCCTGTCATATCGGAGATTAAAGCTGTTAACCAAATACCTAAGCCTGAACCAATTCCCTCAAAGGTTGAGATGATACCATTAATCTTGCCCGCATTCTTTACGCCAAACGTTGTGATAATGATATAGTTGAATAAAATATACAAACCTCCCCATCCTAATCCTGTAAGGATAATCGCTGGCCATGCAAACACAGGTGTGTTCAGAGAGAACATAACGGTACCTAAGAGCATCAGAGCCAATTGAAATTTAAATATGGAGTACTTATTAAATACCTCTGTTAAAAAACCCGAAGCAAACTTGGCGCATAGTATAATGGCGAAGAATATGGTGAACATGCCACTTGTCGTCTCTGGGGAGTAACCCATTTCTCTGAGGTACAAGAACAGATTGCCGATGATTCCAAGTATCGTGTAAAAGCAAAAGAATCCAGCAAAAGCTATCAGCCAAAACGGAGTACTCCTAATGGCGGTAGCAAAGGTGATTTCAGTTAAGCCTGTGTCTTCTTCTTTTTTATTCTCTTTAGAATATTTGACGTTTTTGACGAAAATAAATACGAGTATCAACGCAAAAATGGGTAGGATGGCTTCCATTTTGAATGCTTCTCTCCAGTCATAACTATTCAAGAGATACGTGACTAAAGGGGCCAAGAGCATACCACCTGCACTCGTCCCTGCTAACGCAATACCTAAAGCTGTACCCCTCATCTTAGTTATGCGTTGAGTTACCATGATTACAACCGCCAAAGTTCCAGCCGCCGATACAGCTATAGCGAAGAAACTGTGGATGATATAGATATGGGTTAAGCTACTCACATAGCTATAGGAATATATCAGAATTGACAATAAGGCCAATCCAGCAATCATCGTATTCTTTACACCAAAGCGATCAATAACTAATCCTACTAATGGCATCAAAAAAGACGCTGCAACGAGGTTAATAGTATCCCTAAGCTTTAATTGTGATTTGGACCATCCAAACTCATTCAAGAGGGTTTCGTCAAATGCAGTAATACCGGTTAAGGTTAATCCATTGGAACAGAGTATAACAATCATACCCAAGACCGATATTCCTATTATTCCTGAAGTGCTATTAATTCGATTCATATCGGTATGATGATTTATAGTTTTTCAAATACTTCTATCAAAAATCCTGTTGGTGTCAATAAGGTACTACATTTCGCCCGTCCTATTATGGGGTCTTCCAACCCAATATTTCTTGCGATGATGTCTATATTTTGCTTTGAGGCATTTTGTAATACAAGCTCCATGTCTGACGTTTCAATTGTCCACATGGCTAAGCCTCTATTTGGTATCCTTGATGGAGCAGCTGGTTGCTCAAAAATGCCATCTTGATAATCAAGGAATAACATATGATTTTTAGCTGTTCCTGGAGCATAAACCAAAGAAAATCGGAAGCTTACTCCAGCAGGTATACCCAAGGCACCATCCTCCGCTGCCTCCCAATACCTATCTGCTCGCAGCTCCATGTCTAGTACTTCTGTGTAAAAAGCAAGCTCTTGATCCGAACGATCTGTCACGAAGGCCGAGTAACCTGGCCCTCCAAGATTAGTGGTTGTGTCTATAGGAGCTAACTGCGACATTCCTCCACCTCGTTCGATACCAACACAATGCAGATAATCTGGACCCTTAAATATAGTCTCGAGGTAAGGGTAAGTGGTTCCGTCTGGTCGGGCGATTTCATCAATCTGTAGGGGTGCCATAGCTTCCACACCTTGTGATCTCAGTTTAGTATCAAGAGATTTTTGATCACCATTTGGAAACCCTAAGGAAAACGAGCCGATCTCTCTCGAGCTATAACTCTTATGAATCATCGGTGTCTCCGACTGCATAAATAGTACTCTCAATTGTATAAGACCTGGAACTGATGCCCGATGTAGATGATAGTACTCATATTTTACAGGAGACTCTAATCCCCATAAATCATGTTGAGTTTGAATTGTATTAGAAGACAGTTGGTATGGGCCTTCTAATTGCATGCCCATCCCTTTGACATAAAAGTCTTTTATGGCTTGAAGATCATTAGTGCAGAGGGTCGCGGTATGTATGCCTCCACAGAGGCCATTCTGATTGTCCGAAGTACTTAATGGATCTTTGCTCATAATGATGCTTAATTGAATATCAGTGAATAGGGATTTTCTAGTAAGTTCTTAATTCGTGATAGAAACCTCGCTGCATCGGCACCATTGATCACTCTATGATCAAAAGCTACGGTCAGTGGTAGAATCTTTTGATTGTCTATGACTATGTATCCTGCAACTCCGATAATAGAGACTTGAGGAGAGAGGATAATAGGAAATATCGCTGTGGTACCTATCACCCCTAAGTTGGATATTGTAATGTTTCCACCATCGAGATCAGCGGCTTTTAATTTTTTCTCTTTTGCTAATTGAGCTAAGTGTTTTAATTGTTCCCCGATCTCAGTTAAGCTCATCTTGTCAGTGTCTTTTATTACCGGTACAAATAGCCCGTGCGCTGTATCAACAGCTACACCGATATTATAATACTCTTTATAGACAATGTGATGGCTTGACATATCTATACTCGCATTGAATATTGGGAATTCTTTTAGAGCAATTGTGAGTGCCTTTATAATATATACAGTAGTTGAGAGCTTTAGATCCTTGAGTTGGTTCAGACTTTTTCTTTCTCGCTCTAATGATGTGATATTAGCTTTCTCTTGTAGCCAAGCATGAGGGATAGTTCGCCATGACTCGCTCATGTTTCTAGCTGTTGCCTTCATCATCCCAGTCATGGGCTCCCTTCGAGTAACGCCCCAATCGTTAAATTCAGGTAGCTGCCTTGGTGATATAGCGTCATCTATGTTCGAGGGGCCTGTGATATTGGTTTTCTCTGATCGTACATATGATTTGATTCGATCAGAGGTGATGAGTCCATCAGAAGCATTGACATGTTGAAGATCAACATTTAACTGCCTTGCTAACTTGCGGGCTCTGGGGGTGGTGCGATACGAACTGGAGGATCTAATTTGCCCATGGGCTTGGAGCTCCTTCAGATTTGGAGGTTTAATGCTTGCCGCATATTCTAACTCTGGTGATAAACCAAGCTGATCATTGAGATGGTCTGTTTTTACTTCTGGAGGTTCGTTTTGAGGTACTGTCTGATTACCTGTTGGTTTGATCCTGATGATCGCAGAGCCTACGCTTACTTCGTCACCTTCGGTTACATATATATCCAGGACCTCTCCAGCGTAATCACTGGGTACGGCCATGGTCACCTTGTCTGTTTCTACCTCAATTAACTCTTGTTCAGCTTGAATGAGATCTCCTTTTGATACCAAGATGCTGACCACTGTACCTCCATTTAGGCCCTCTCCAAGAGAAGGTAAGGATACATCTACATCGACTTCAGACGGTTTTGGTGCCGCTCCAGGCTTTATTTCTTCCTCTTGTGATGATGGATTTGAAATCTCAAATGATGGAGCAGGTACAGGTTCTTGTTCGGTCACCATCTCTTCTAACAAGAGGATTGTTTCTCCTTGACTTATTTCTTGACCATCTTGGACCACTATTTTAGATACTCGGCCCGCATAGTCAGAAGGAACCTCTGTCGTAACCTTATCCGTTTCAACCTCAATCAGTCCCTGCTCTTGCTCGATCATGTCACCCTCCTTGACCAGTATACTGACCACAGTTCCTGTTTCAACTCCTTCGCCTAAAGACGGTAGCAAAATCTCTCGCATGGCCTAATGCTTTGACGGGTTTATTTTATCAATTGAGATACCTTCTCCACTCATATAGGTTGTCACTTCTTTGGTCGATATATCGCCCCGATCAGCGAGTAACTTGAGAGTCGCTAACACGATATATTTTGCGCTAACCTCAAAGTGATCTCTCAGTTCTGATCGAGATTCACTAACGCCATAACCATCACAGCCGAGGACGATATAATCAGTAGGCATCCATTTAGCTATGGCAAGTCCAAGTGATTTCATGTAGTCTGACACTGATACGAATATTCCCTCTTCTTGATCAAATATTTCTTCAATAAGGGTTTTGTGATTTTGGCTATTGGTCAGGAGTTTCTCTCTTTCAACTTCTGTAGCATTCCGTTGTAGTTCCTGATAACTGGTTACGCTCCATAAGTCTACAGAATATCCCATATCGATGAGAATCTGTTCAGCCTCCAATACTTGAGTAATGATTGCCCCAGAGCCCAATAGGTGTACTTTCTTTTGTCCTTTTTTGAGTTTGGACTTTCTGAATCTATAGACTCCTCTCAATATCTCTTCATCCGTTATTGCCTTAGGCCGTTCTGGCATGACGAGGTTCTGGTTCGTAACGGTGATATAATAGAAGATTTTTTCATTCTGATGGTACATGCGGTTGATACCATCTCTGATGATTACTCCCAATTCATATGCAAATGCGGGATCGTAGGAAATCAGATTAGGAACCACACTTGATAGCACATGAGAATGACCATCTTGATGCTGGACGCCCTCACCATTCAACGTGGTTCTGCCAGCCGTACCACCCAATAAGAAGCCTTTGCACATCATGTCCCCACATGCCCATATCATGTCTCCGACTCGCTGAAAACCAAATATTGAATAAAAGATATAGAATGGAATCATAGGAAGACCATGTAAAGAGTAGGCGGTACCCGCTGCCATGAAGGATGCTATTGCACCGGCTTCGCAGATTCCTTCTTGTAAGATCTGTCCATCGGTACTCTCCCTGTAGTAAGACAAGGTATCTGCATCTACAGGTTGATAGAGTTGCCCCTTAGGCTGATAGATGCCGGCATGTCTGAATAAACCATCTAATCCGAATGTTCGAGCCTCATCTGGGATGATAGGAACCACATACTTTCCGATCTCTTTGTTCTTAAGTAGCATGGCAATGATCCTTACTAATACCATTGTAGTAGAAACCGCCCTGTTGTTAGAACCTTTGTCAAACTCTGCGAAAATCTCCGGTTTCAGTGGCTTAATAGGAGCAGCTGTCTCTGATCGTTCTGGTAGCGACCCTCCTAGTGCTGCTCTGCGTTCTTTTAGATAGCTAATCTCAGAGCTATTTTGCTCTGGCATATAGAATTTAGCTTTTGCTGCGTCAGCCTCACTGAGTGGTATTCCTAGTCGCTGTGCAGTTTCTATTCGTTCTGTGGCACTCATGTTTTTCTTCTGATGCGTTGTGTTCTTTCCTTCTCCAGCTTTTCCCATGCCGTAGCCTTTGATGGTTTTCATGAGTATCACACTTGGTTTGCCATTTGGTCGTGCCGCTTTTTCGAACGCAGCATAGACTTTCTTGTAGTCATGGCCTCCTCTTTTGATGGTTCTAATTTCTTCATCAGTAAGTGCACGCATCAATTGTTCTAATTCTGGATTATCCTTAATCCAGTGTGCCCTGACTTTGTCTCCTGACAAGACCGAGTACATTTGATAGTCTCCATCCAGCGCTTTGTTCATCCGATCTACGAGGATACCATCTTTGTCTCTTTCTAAGAGGGCATCCCATTCGCTCCCCCAGATGACCTTGGTCACGTTCCATCCGGCACCTAAGAATGTTCTTTCTAATTCCTGAATGATTTTACCATTACCTCGAACGGGTCCGTCCAATCTCTGTAGGTTACAATTAACGACTAAGACGAGGTTATCAAGTTGCTCCCTAACGGCGATATTGAGTGTGCCCAGTGTTTCGGGCTCATCCATCTCACCGTCTCCGACGAATACCCAAACCTTGCCTCCGTCTGCTGGCTTTAATGCTCTGTTCTCTAAGTATTTTTGAAATCTTGCTTGATAGATGGCTGATACCCCGATCAGACCCATTGATGCGGAAGGAATCTCCCAAAAATGTGGTAACCTTCTCGGGTGCGGGTATGAGGGTAAACCACCTCCTGCACTTAGCTCTCTTCTGAAATTTTTGAGTTGATCGATGGATAGTCGTCCTTCCAACATGGCTCTGGCATAAATCCCTGGAGCAGCATGAGGTTGGAAGGATACTAAGTCTCCACCGTATTCTGCGCTCTTTTTTCTGAAGAAGTGATTATATCCTACTTCATACATTGTTGCTGCCGAGGCATAAGTGGCAATATGCCCTCCTAATCCTTCACCACTATCATAGGCTTGCAGTACGACACACATGGCATTCCACCGATTAATGTTCTCGATTTTGATTTCTATTTCTGTATCACCGGGATACTGAGATTGGTGTTTGACATTAATTGTGTTGATATATGGGGTGTTGAGTGCTTCACCTATAAGCTTTACGCCACGCCTGAGAGCGTGGGTCCTGAGGGCTTTCATGAGATGAGCGGTTTTTTCTTCTCCTAGGTCATCTATTACCTCATCTAATGAATGTATCCATTCAGATAGTTCTACATTCCAAATGTTCTCAAGTAAATCAGTCGACATGGCTCACAATTAAAATAGTTAACATAGTGTACAATTAACAAACTTAACTAAATTTATATTTGTTATGAATCTTTACGGTCGAATTGTAGGCGGAGAAGAGGTTTACAGCTATCGAAACTTTGGAGATTAGACGAGAATCTAAATGGAGTTGTACTTTAGAGATGAACAGATAACTAACATATAGATCGGATATATCATAGATGCAAAAAAAAGTAATCATAGAGGAGCAAGGCCTAAGAGATGGGATACAGAACCTTTCGAGGGTTTTTAGTGTGCCAGAGAAATTGCAGTACATAAATGCCCTTGCAGACGCTGGAATTAGACGCATTCAAGTGGCCTCATTTGTACATCCAAAGTTAGTTCCTCAGATGGCTGATTCTGACGAAGTTTGTAAACGCTTAGATCATGATGCTGGTGTCCTATACAGTGGATTAGCACTGAATCTGCGGGGAGTACAACGTGGAATCGATTGCGGACTAACCCACATATCCTGTAGTATTTCTGCAAGTAGTACTCATAGTCAGAAGAATGCCCGCAAAACATTAGAGGAGGCTCAAAGTGCATTTCAAGAGATGGTAGCATTGGGACGATCGAATGGATTAAAGCTTAGAGGTGGGATTCAGTGCGCTTTTGGATGTCGTTATGAGGGTAGAATAGATAGATCAAAAGTCTATGATATGGTCAAGTCACATCTTGATCAAGGTATCGATGAGATTGCATTGGCTGATTCCACTGGGATGGCCAATCCTGATCAGATGTATGAGATGATGTCTCATGTGGTAGGATTGGCAGATGGAATGCCTGTTATCCTACATCTACATAATACTGAAAATAAAGGATATGCTAACCTTTATGCAGCGCTTAATGCGGGTGTTAGAATTTTTGATACCGCCTTTGGGGGGTTAGGGGGATGTCCATTCATCAAAAGTGCAACGGGTAATATTGCAACAGAAGATACAGTGCATATGCTCAATCAAATGGGGTATGAAACGGGTATCGATGTAAATAAGTTAGCAGCTATATCTGCTAAGATGTCTTCAGATTTAGAGGTCAGATTACCAGGGCACTTGTACACTTTATTAAAGACTGCCGATATCAAGATTATATAAGCATCAGATGGGACAAACAGTAGTAGAAAAAATAATATCCAAGCATGTAGGGAGACAAGTCAAATCTGGCGAACTAATTGTTACTGACGTAGACGGAGTTATGGCTACTGATACGACGGCTCCTCTTGCCATAAAGGCTTTTGAAGCCATGGATGGTCAAAAGGTATTTGATAGAGAGAAGGTTGTGCTTGTATTGGATCATGCAGTCCCTCCTCCTAATGAACGCATTGCCAATCTCCATAAACTAATGAGAGAGTTCGCATCAGACAAAGGGATTAAACTATTTGAAATAGGTGATGGCATTTGCCACCAGGTGATAGTTGAAAATCGCTATGTCAAACCGGGTCAAATATTTATAGGCGCCGACTCCCATACACCTACTTATGGAGCCTTAGGTGCTATGGCTTGTGGAGTTGGTTCGACTGATCTGGCAGCAACTATGATGACTGGCAAGATATGGCTCAAGGTTCCTGAGACTATTAAGATAACCTGTCATGGACCATTGAAGCCTGGAGTAACAGCTAAAGACTTAATCCTGTTTATTGTTGGGCAAGTAACGATTTCTGGAGCAACCTATAAGGCCATTGAGTTTGCAGGATCAGCATTTCGTGATATGACTCTGGCCTCAAGAATGACCATCGCCAACATGGTAGCAGAAATGGGAGGAAAAACCTGCTTTGTAGATATGCATGGGTTGAAGTTGGATTATGAGTTCGATCCCATAT
>CAZJHC010000140.1:4710-9293 GCA_964545645.1 uncultured Saprospiraceae bacterium | reverse complement strand
GAGTATCCCATCATTCATTGAGTAATTGCTCGTATTAACATTAAATATATCAGATGTAATATCTTTAATTGAATTGCCATCCAAATCAATAGCCATCTGGAATCCTTTGATACTCATATCATTTTGAATACTTAAGCTAATATTGGACTCTCCACTTGAGATGGCCAAAGGAATATGATCACCTGATCTATTTTGTGCTGACCCGAGCGTATTATTCACATCCCCAATTTTAATAGCATAAAAATCAGCTGACATATGATCTTTAACAAGGTTTTCAAACTGGTACCTTTCATCAAAGTCCATGGTCTCAACTATCTGATTCATATCAGATTGAGTTGTGATAAAGCTCCACGCATCTGTAGTCGGCTCAATGTCTATTTTTCCAAGAATAATTTTTCGTAATTCAATAATATCCAATGCATCTACAGTTCCAGATTGATTTATATCGGCTGCTATTAACGCTTTAGGATCATCTATTGCATTAATACCCAAAACATGATTTTGAATATGAATGAGGTCAAGGGTACTAACCCCTAGAATCATTTCATCTTCTTTTTGAGGAGCTATCACATAATGTTCATACTTCTCTAAGTCTTCAAACATATATGCTCCAGAATCATCTGTAATATCATATCCAATTTCTTCTCCATCGATAGTCACAATGAAATCCTGCACACCGATTTCTCCAGGCCCAACAACCTTTCCAGCCACTTGGGCGGTTCCGATGGCGGCTGCCCCTGAACCAGTCGCCGGACAACAGCAGTTGAAAACCTCTATATCTCCTAATCCAAATTTAGAAAATCGAGGATCAAAATTGAACTCAGGCGTCACATCGATGAATATCCCAGTGTTGTTTAAATTGCCACTTAGTCCAGTCAGGTCTCCTGATGGGATATAAGCCCCTTGAGGGCCATATACATTACACTCACCAACGATCGCAGATGGGTCTAAACAATCTCCCATTGACCAGATAATCGTATCACAATTACTACCATCTGCTCCAATCTGATCCGCACCAAAGGCAACACCACCAGTACTATTTAACCCAAACTTCCATGGATCGCCACCTGTAATGCCTCCCATTGAGATATCTGTCGCAAAAGTCCAACTCGATCCGTCAAACTCATACAACAAGGTTAATGAATTATGGACTCTACCTCTTTCGGCAAGGATCATTCTATTGCAATCAGTGTTAAAATCTATATCTGTGATTTTTTCACGAGTGCCTTGTGTTACATTTAGAGCTAAAGATCTTGAGTTGACGTCAATTACTCCATTGTCATCAATATCTACTGTATGAATCTGCTTATTACGTGTTCCTCCACCATTTCCTAGTGCATTGCCTCCTCCAGCTACAACTTGTCTCACGAAAAACAATTGTCTTGAACACTCATTAAGTTCAATAGCCCAAAGAACTTCGCCTGCTGGGTAAGGATTAGATAAAAAGTCAGTAGCCTGCCCAAATGGATCGTACACTTGATTAATATTACCCGTGTTAGCATCGATCGCATAAATTCTCCCATCTGACAAGTTAGTACCATATAAAGTATTTGACAATTCATCATAGGCTATATTCCCCCATCCGGTAGGGAGAGGATTGTTTCCTGTCACTGTAAGTACTCGCCCTGGTACCATAGTCGTACCTGTAGGATCTAAAACAAAATCATTTTCTGTAGTCACTAAGGTTTGTAATACTTCCGGATTAGAGAAATTAGTTTTGTATAAACCTGATTCTCCTCCAGGACCAACCCCAGATGGAGTAAATGGATCTCCATCATAAGCATAGGTGTTAGTCGCACCAAAATAGATGTCCCCATTAGTTCTTCCTAATGAAGTACCAAATATCTGTCCTAATTCATCGATCACCCATGTTATGGGCTTCTCTATATTTACTGTAGTAGAATTATTTGTAACAGGATCAGCCCAATCATCCCCGAGGGGTGCCGTATTAGCATTTCTTAAATCTAAGATGGCAGCTACTGCTTCATTCTCGAAAGCCCCTCCAGCGCATGTTACAACTGCCTGACCTACGAAATCCTCATCTGGACAAATACATAAATCAGGATCTACAAGGGTAATCGATTCTATATCATGATCATCTTGATCCCCTCCTTCGTCACAACCTGTTCCTATAGCATCATTTATTACCATGTCATTGGATCCATTTGTGTCTTCTGTACTATCACAATCTTGAATATCTAAGTCATTATCAGCTCTAGCTATCTCGGATCCATTGACTATCTCACCAGATTCCTCTGTGATCACTACAAATCGGATCTGAATCACCACACTTGCTCCCGGCTCTAGGTCACCTGATAAAACATTGTTTCTTCTTGATTCTCTTTGTCCATTTAAGCCCCCCCAACCATTCTCTTGTATCAATTCTAATCCCTCAGGGACATAATCGACGACATCCACTCTCGTGGCATCCACAGTACCCTGGTTAAATATCTCAATATCAAATGATACAGTATCCCCTGTGGCGACGACGGATCCCTGTCCAGGACTGAGTGTCTTACGCAAGGCCAAATCAAACTTAACAACCGTTATAGGTTCGATATCGTGATCGTCTTCATCTCCTCCCTCGTCACATCCATCACCTATCTCATCGTTTATGACTGTATCGTTAGCGTCATTGGCATCTTCTGTGCTATCACAATCTTGGATATTCAAATCATTATTAGCTCGAACTATCTCAGCCGTATTGGTCAATTCGCCTGACTCTTCGCTCTCTACAACAAATCGGATTTGAATTACTTCACTTTCTCCTGGCTCCAAATCGCCTGATACAATGTTATTTCTTCGTGATTCTCTCTGACCATTAAGACTGCCCCATCCGTTTTCCTCAATCAGAAGTAACCCAACTGGCACATAATCTACCACATCTACTCTCGTTGCTGCTACAGTACCTTGATTAAAAATCTCTATGTCAAATGATATCGTATCCCCTGTCGTCACAATTGACCCTTGACCAGCACTGAGTGTCTTACGCAAGGCTAAATCAAACTTAACAACCGTTATAGGTTCGATATCGTGATCGTCTTCATCTCCTCCCTCGTCACATCCATCACCTATCTCATCGTTTATGACTGTATCGTTAGCGTCATTGGCATCTTCTGTGCTATCACAATCTTGGATATTCAAATCATTATTAGCTCGAACTATCTCAGCCGTATTGGTCAATTCGCCTGACTCTTCGCTCTCTACAACAAATCGGATTTGAATTACTTCACTTTCTCCTGGCTCCAAATCGCCTGATACAATGTTATTTCTTCGTGATTCTCTCTGACCATTAAGACTGCCCCATCCGTTTTCCTCAATCAGAAGTAACCCAACTGGCACATAATCTACCACATCTACTCTCGTTGCTGCTACAGTACCTTGATTAAAAATCTCTATGTCAAATGATACCGTATCGCCCGTTGTTACGACAGATCCTTGACCCGCACTGAGTGTCTTACGTAATGCCAAGTCAAACACCTGGCCAACAGTAATTGTTACCATGTCTTCGTCATCATCATCTTCTTCTCCTGCATTACCGCCATCATCATCACCAGGACTTGTATCATCCAATCCATCATCTTCATCTTTGCCTACCTCAGGATCACTATCTATATCATCTCCATCATCTTCTGTAATTTCGACGATATTCATCAATTCCGTTCCAGCAAAATCTTCATCAATCTCAAAAAATATACTAAATACAGTCGATGTGCCACTTTCCAATGTTGAGATCATATAGGTGATACCTGTACCACTAACATTATCAACATCATTGACATTCGTGCTTATAAAATTGAAGCCTTCATCGGGAAAATCGGTAATCTCAATGTCAGCAGCATCTAAACTCCCTTCATTGGTTACAGTAATTATGAATTCTATAGTATCACCTAAGTTAAACGGACCATTATCACCTATAGCCTTTTGAATTGATAGATCGTAGCGATCTACGGCAATCACTACCATGTCCTCATCATCATCATCACTCTCGCCAGTGTTACCACCGTCGTCATCACCAGGGCTTGTATCGTCAAGTCCGTCGTCTTCCTCTTTATTTACTTCTGGGTCACTATCAACATCATCTCCATCGTCTCCAGTAATTTCAACGATATTCATTAATTCATTACCAGTAAAGTCTTCATCTATATCAAAGAATACTCTAAAAGATTGGGACATGCCGCTAGCTAACGCCAATACAGTATAACTTGTGCCTGTACCGTTCACATTTGCTATATTGCCAGCGTTGGTGCTAACAAAAATTAGCCCTTCATCTGGAAAATCTGTGACTTCAATATTCGAGGCATCTAGTGTGCCCTCATTAGTTACTGTAATCAGATAATTCAATCGATCCCCTAACTCATATGGACCTGCAGTGCTTAATGTCTTTTGTATGGACAGATCATATCGATCTACAGTAATGACGACCATATCTTCATCATCATCATCATTGTCAGCAGTCCCGTCCTTCCCATCATCACTCTCTTTATCTATATCCGGATCACTATCTATATCATCTCCATCGTCTTCTGTAATCTCAACGATATTCATTAATTCATTACCAGTAAATTCTTCATCTATAGTAA
>CAZJHC010000140.1:0-4610 GCA_964545645.1 uncultured Saprospiraceae bacterium | reverse complement strand
ACCGTACTCGAAACGATTGAGACTCGCCACTATCTAAATCCAAAATGGTATAACTAGTCCCACTCCCAGTTACATTGGCAATGTTACCTGCATTCGTCGAGGTAAAACTAAATCCATCGTCTGGAAAATCTGTAATCCCTACGTTTTCAGCATCTAAAGTGCCTTCGTTAGTCACTGTGATCTCAAATACCACTAAATCTCCTAACTCATATGGACCTCCTGTGAGGATGGACTTCTCAATCGCCAAATCATAGCGATCAATCTCAATCATCACCATATCTTCATCATCATCATCATTATCAACAGTTCCGTCTTTCCCATCATCAGTCTCCTTATCTATATCCGGATCACTATCTATATCATCTCCATCATCTTCTGTAATCTCAACGATATTCATTAATTCATTACCAGTAAAATCTTCATCTATAGTAAACCGTACTCGAAACGATTGAGACTCGCCACTATCTAAATCCAAAATGGTATAACTTGTCCCACTCCCAGTTACATTGGCAATGTTACCTGCATTCGATGAGGTAAAACTAAATCCATCGTCTGGAAAATCTGTAATCCCCACGTTCTCAGCATCTAAAGTGCCTTCGTTAGTCACTGTAATCTCAAATACCACTAAATCTCCTAACTCATATGGACCTCCCGTGAGGATGGTCTTCTCAATCGCCAAGTCATAACGATCAATCTCTATCTCCGCAGGATCATGATCATCCTCGTCTTCAGGATTATCCACTTCATCATCAATGGGATCTCCATCATTTTCGTCTTCATTATCTGGTGTACTATCATCATCCACAGGAGGCTCATTGTCAGGATCATTGTCATTATCTGCACCAGAAATCTCTGCCAAATTCACAATTACATCTCCCGTAAAGTTTTGATCTATCGTAAAATCTATTTGTACGGTCGTCTCATCATCTGCTGCCAAAAAGGCAATATTATCTGATCTAATAGCTATATCTCCCGTTTGGCTCCAGTCAGAATCATTGAGAATTAATCCTTCAGGTATATAGTCTGTTATTTCTATATCAAAGGCATCCATTGTCCCTTGATTAAAAATCGTAATATCAAAAGTTACCTCTTGCCCTAACTCATATGGACCCGGAGATGAAGCACTTACCGTTTTGATCAATGCCAGGTCAAACTGATTAACGCAGTTCATATCATTGTCATTAAGTTTGACTTTAGGCCTACACAAGGTCTGCTTACCACACAAGTCTGTTACCCATATATCTACGATTTGTGTCAAACCCCCTTCTGCTGTAATTACCTTGCTAAACTCTGTACCAGCTTGATCGAAGGATATAATTAGTTTTTCATATGGTGTCTTGTCATCTGAAGCAGAAGTTAAAAGATCTTTGGCCCACACTACAACCATACATGTATCAGGCATGAATGTAGTATTGAGATCCCTACAGATAACGGTAGGCTCTTCGGCATCATTGGGATGACATTGCGCAGATATGTCACCCATACTGAGTATCGTAAACAGCATTATCAATTGTGATGCAATAATGAGGCGTAAGCTTGTTAAGCTTTCTCGACCAATGGAATTGAGCATTGTAGTTTTCATCTTCAGTGTTCTAATATTAGAGCCATCACATTTATATGACTCTATCCAAATAATTGTTAATTAAGCAGGTGCTAATAGTGCACTACTATTCTACTGTAGAAGGGATGGGATATACTTATTCAGGTCAAATATATTACAAAATTTTATAATGTGTTAATCATTGACCAATAAATTATTAGATATTGCATTTTTTGATAATGTGTTAAAGATCTCCTAGCTGAGGTCTTAAGACTATTTCTTCTATGACTGCTGAAGGAAGTGTATTATAAGCACTCCATATTATATTGGCTACATCCGAGGCTTGCATTAATCGATTTTGAGGCAGATCCACTCCTTTCCATGAGTTCGACCACGTAGCTCCAGGCAGGATCGAGGTTACCTTAACTCCTTTGTTCTTTAACTCTTCTCTTAGCACTTTTGAAAAGCCTAACAGAGCGAACTTCGATATACTATATGAACCACCATTGGGGTATGCAATTTGGCTCGCTATCGAGCACATATTAAAAATATGACCCTTTTCTTTTGAAATCATCGCAGGTGCTATCACTCTTGTCAAATGATAAGCGCTATATAAATTGGTCTCAATCATTTTTTCTAACGCTCCCGTCGACTCTTGCAATATCTCTCCAGGCAAAAAGACTCCTGCATTGTTAATTAATACATCAACAGCACCCCAAGAGTCTACGACATGGGCTCCAAATTCAATTATTTGAGATGATTGACTTACGTCAACAGACTTGGTAATGATGCTACGCTGAGCATTTTTTGCTTTCAATTGAGTTTCTAATGCTTCGAGATCATCATTATTTCTTGCACATACTGCAATGTTAGCTCCTTTGTCAAAAAAAAGATCTACAATCGCTCTTCCTATCCCTTTTGTCCCTCCAGTTACAATTACATTCATAAGTGCTTGTTTTAAGCCATTAAAATTAGCCTATTTTCGTGGCACGAAACTGTCAAACTTTTTTCGCTTAAGTACATTCTGTATTCATGAAGCTTATCAAAGACTTTGGTCTATACATCGCTTGGTTACCCGACATTTTTTCGAGACCCGAAAACATGTCGATGTATTATAAAGAAACAATCCGTCAAATGTATGATATTGGCATTGGCTCATTGAGTATTGTCATGATCATTGCTGGGTTCATAGGAGCGGTTACATCTATACAGTTTTCATATCAATTAGAAGGCACGATGATTCCTTCTTATTATATAGGCTATATAGTCCGAGATATGATGATTATAGAGATGGCGGTTACGCTTACATCGATCGTCTTGGCTGGCAAGATCGGGTCTACTATGGCTGCCGAAATCGGAGGAATGAGACAAAAAGAGCATATTGATGCCATGGAAATCATGGGAGTCAACACTTCTGCTTATCTCGTGATGCCTAAGTTAATAGCATCGATTGCTATTATACCCATTTTGGTTATTATAGCCTGCATAGTAGGGATTGGTGGTGGATACTTTGCGGCTATTACAGTAGCTGGATTTACGAGTGCCGAGTTCATACGTGGCCTGAGATCTTTCTTTATTCCATTCAATGTCCTGATCATGCTCGTTAAGGCAGTGACCTTTTCATTTATTATTACTTCAGTAGCCTGCTATCAAGGATATTTTGTCAAAGGGGGAAGCATAGAATTAGGCCAGGCAAGTACCCGAGCTGTAGTCTTTGGCTCAATTATAATACTCATTGCAGATCTATTGATTGCCTTAATTTTAATGAGTTAAGATATGATCAAAGCCGCCAATATATTTAAATCCTTTGGAGATCAAGAGGTACTCCAAGACGTGAATTTCACATTTGAAACAGGCAAAACCAATCTGATAATCGGAAAAAGTGGAGCTGGTAAAACTGTTTTTCTTAAGATTTTAGTTGGCCTCCTTAGCCCGACCCAAGGTTCTATTTGGTACGATGATACAGATCTATGTTGCATTAACAAAGATCAACTAAGAGCCTTACGCATGCAGATAGGGATGCTTTTTCAAGGCAATGCTCTATTCGACTCAATGACCGTTGAAGAGAACATTCGCTTTCCTATGGATATGTTTACCAAAAAAACTACCAAGGAAAAACAACAACAAGTGGATTATTGCTTAGAACGGGTTAGCCTCGACGGTAGCAATAAAAAATACCCTTCAGAAATAAGTGGAGGAATGCAAAAAAGAGTAGGTATCGCCAGGTCTATTGTCCTTAACCCCAAGTATTTATTCTGTGATGAACCTAACTCTGGTTTGGATCCTAAAACCGCAATAACCATAGACGAACTTATCAGCAGCATCACCTTAGAAAACAATATGACCACCATTATCAACACACATGATATGAACTCGGTTATGGAAATTGGTGAAAACATCTGTCTTCTCTCAGATGGTGAGTTGGCGTGGCAAGGAAACAAAGAAGAAGTGCTGTATAGTAAAGAGGATGTTCTATTAGACTTTATTTTTGCCAGTCCTTTTTTAAAGCGGCTGCGCAACTCTGCCCTTGGAAAATAAAAAAGCCCAAGCTTGCTACCAAACTCAGGCCCTTTCGACTAAGGTCTCAAAATAAGAAAACTACTTCTTGCAGTTTTTGGGTTCTGACACAAAGATAGAATATAATTTTTTTATATATGATATTTTTCTATATATTCTTTTACATCATGATTAAATATATATGATTAATTGCAATATGAAAAATAACACGAGCGGTATTTTTCTATTCGTTAGTATTTAATGTAAGAAAGTAGATATTTGCAGTTCCTATCCCGCCCGGGTGCTGGAATTGGTAGACAGGCATGGTTGAGGGCCATGTGTCCGTATGGGCGTGAGGGTTCGACTCCCTCCTCGGGCACTCTGATGCTTCAAGAAAGTAAGGAGCGTATTTTAATATATTCTTATTTGAAGTTTATTGTCCTAATAAAATCTCCAATTAGCTTATATCCCAAAATGTATAAAGCCTAAAAAGGCTTGTTATCATTATTAGTAAAGTAGCTACGAAGCCCTTGCAATAGATGGTGTTGTGGTATGTCTCTGGTCCCTATAGTTT
>CAZJHC010000139.1:0-9333 GCA_964545645.1 uncultured Saprospiraceae bacterium | reverse complement strand
ATATAGATCAGTGGATCAGAGATAAGCTGCTGATGAAGGAAGCTTCTCGATATTTTTCAAACGATGATGATGTCAATAAATTAGTGGCGGACTACAAAGACAAACTGATCAAGTTTAATTATGAGACCAAAATCTTGGAAGAACGATTTGACACCATCATAAGTCCATCGGTACTGCAGGCTTTTTATGATGACAACAAAGAGCAGTTTATTTTATCACAAGCTGTATACAGAGCACAACTCGCTAAAATCAATAAGGATCATCCAAATAAAAAGGAGTTATACCAACTCTGGAAAAAAAACGAATTGCCTTTAGTTTGGGAGGCCGCCGACTCGTCACGTATGGACACTACTGGCTGGATCGTATGGAGCGAGATTGCTCATTGGTCTAACAAATTTTCACAGAAAAAATCAAATAAGCCTTCAGATCAAAGGATTGTTAACGATGAGTCAGAAATATTTCTTAAAATTTTAGAAAGACGAGCAGAGAAGGAGATTTCTCCCTTACCTTTCGTCTCCGTTCAGTTGAAACAGATGATTTTGCTAAAGAGACGTCTCGAATTGTTAGAAAAGAGAAAGGATGAGCTCTATAACAGAGCACTCGAAGCAAATCAAATAAAAATAGGACCTCAATGAAAAATATAGTTAGCATTGTCATCATGTCATTTTTAATCAATAGTCTTGGTGCACAAAGCCAATCATTGATACTTGATAAGATTATCGCACAAGTAGGAAGTGAAAACATCTTATACTCCGAAGTACAGGAGCTCTATAGTTATGCCAAAGCTCAAAACGCAGAATATGGTGCAGATGTGCAATGTCAAATCATGGAGCAACTAATCAGCAAGTCCTTATTACTTGATCAAGCCAAGCTTGATAGTATAGAAATATCTAGTGTAGAAATAGAAGTAGAATTACAGCGACGTATTGACTATATCTTGGCACAAATGGGTGGTAGCGAAGAACGTTTTGTGAGCTACTATGGCAAGACGCCACTAGAACAAAAAGAAGTGATGAGAGGACCATTACGAGAAGATCTAATTCAGCAACGTATACAAGGCCAGCTAATACAAGATGTAACCATAACACCAAAGGAGGTAGTAGCGTATTTTGAAAAAATCCCTCAAGACAGTCTACCATTTCTTAATGCAGAGGTAGAAATAGGTGAGATCATAATGAAAACAATGATCTCTGAAAAGAATAAGGAGGCTGCCAGAACAAAGCTTGAGAAAATTAAAACACGCATCACTGTAGAGGGCGAAAGTTTTGAAGAATTGGCTTCCATATTTTCTGATGATCTTGGCTCAGCTCGATCGGGAGGAGATTTAGGTTGGCAAAAAAGAGGGACTTTTGTTCCTGAGTTTGAAGCTACTGCCTACAATCTTGAAATCGGCGAAATCTCTGATATTGTTGAAACCCAATTTGGTTACCACATGCTTGAGTTATTAGGTCGAAGAGGCAATACCATCAATGTAAGACATATACTGGTCAAACCAGAAGTGACCGAGGAGGATATCACTCGGACTATGACTTTTCTAGATTCTATAGCGACAGGAATCCGTACGGACTCATTACCTTTTGAGATAGCCGTTAGGTTGTACTCCAATGATGAATCTCAGAGTTATAATAATGCAGGTCGTCTCAATAATGAAAAAACAGGTGATACATTCTGGGAAACGGCAGACTTGCCTTATCAGATATATTTTGCTATTGAAAACCTTGAAGTAGGTGATGTATCCGAGGTTCTTGAATTTGAGGAAAGAGGTGAGAAAGTATTTAAGATCATACAGCTTCAATCCAAAAGCAAACCACATAAAGCAAGCCTTCAGACAGATTATTCCAAAATTCAGTCTTTTGCTAAGGAGAGTAAGAAGAATGAATATTTCAATAGCTGGGTAGAAGAAAAAATCAATAATACTCTTATCACGGTTATTGATGAATTTAAGGTCTGTCCAAACCTTGTAAAGTATTATGATAAACAAATCAGCGCTATCAATAGATAGCCTTTCTATCTTAGTCTAAAATAAGGGCCATATTACTCCTGCATTTATGATATTTTGGTAAAAAATATCATGAAGTCACACGAAATAGATTATACCATATATGGTGAGGAAATGCAATTTGTCGAGATCGAACTCGATCCTTACGAAACGGTCATAGCAGAGCCTGGCAGTTTTCTGATGATGGATGAAGACATCCAAATGAAAACTATGTTTGGTGATGGGTCCAATACAGAAGAAGGCATCTGGGGAAAAGTTTTTCAAGCTGGTAAGAGAGTTCTTACTGGAGAGAAACTGTTCATGACTGCATTTACCCACATGGGCGACGACAAACAAAAAGTATCTTTTGCTTCTCCCTATCCTGGAAAGATTATCCCGATAAATTTAAATCAATATGAAGGAAAGATTATCTGTCAGAAGGATTCCTTTCTTTGTGCTGCCAAGGGTGCAACAGTAGGCATTGAATTTTCCAAAAAATTAGGTCGAGGATTTTTCGGTGGTGAGGGTTTCATTATGCAAAAAATCGAAGGAGACGGCATGACATTTTTACACGCTGGGGGATATATCACAGAACGAGTACTCGAAGTCGGAGAGACACTCCGTGTAGATACGGGCTGCCTCGTAGGCTTTACCCAGCATATAGATTATGATATTGAGTTCGTAGGTGGAATCAAGAATACCATTTTTGGTGGTGAAGGATTATTCTTTGCGAGTCTCATGGGTCCTGGCAAAGTATGGATTCAATCCTTGCCGATTAGCAGATTGGCAGATCGCATTCTATCACATAGTAAAGGATATCTAGGCGGAGGCAAAGGAGAAGGAAGTGTCTTGGGCGGGCTCGGAAACCTATTGGACGGAGATGGATTTTAATAAAAAAAAAAAAGAGCGGCATACCCCCCAGTAGCCGCTCCGAAATCTCCAATACTTAATCCCTTAAGTATTCAAAAGTTAAAGAACTTATCTACACTATATCATATTCCTTGCCATTTTGGAGATCAACGATAGTATAAATCGTATTAGCGTTTTGGCCATTCTATAAAGGACAACTAATCATAGACTTATAAATTGAATTAATTATATATGTGACTTCCTAATGTATAAATGACCCTTATATTGGTACTCTACTATGTATGTACATCTATTGACATTAGCTTTTTTAAGCCTATCAGCCGTATCTCTCAAAGGCACCAGCATCAGTAGCAGGTCTGATAGTACTGATTATAATCACTGGCCAGCAATAGGGTTGATGGCAGGTGGACTCATCATAACAAATACAGATACCAAAACCTCGCTCCAGTCAGATCTCCAAAACTTATTTGGTACAACTAAATCAAGTATTGATGATTATGTAGCCTTCGCTCCTAGTGTTCCTTTCTTATTATATAGTCTCAATGGTCGTAGGCATGATAGAGGGCACCATATTAGGAAGTATATTCTTAGTACCAGTATCAGTCTTGCCCTGACTTATGGTCTCAAAACAACGCTCAATGTACGCCGACCTAATGGTGGTGGGTTGTCTTTCCCTTCGGGCCATACTTCATTTGCTTTTTCTACTGCTACGGTGAGCTATATGATCTATAAAGACCACGCCCCGCTCCTCGCATGGGCCTCCTATATCCCCGCAGCTATAACAGGCGTGATGCGTATCACAAGAAACAAACACTGGGCTCCAGACGTAGTATTTGGAGCCGGATTGGGTATATTATCAACTCAACTCACTTATAGATTATTCAAGAAGACTGACAATCCGAAGTCTTCAAAAGTCCTTTCCAACTTACATTTTGACATAGGACCTGGGAATCTGAGCATAGTTTATCAATTATGAGCGACATTTTGGCATCTATACAATGGTGGCATGAGCTTTGAACTATGCGGACAGTTAAGAACAGATTTAAAAAACTCAACATAAAAGATAATTATGGCGACAGGACAGATATCCGTACAAACGGAAAATATTTTTCCCATCATCAAAAAGTTTCTCTATTCTGATCAAGAGATTTTTTTGAGAGAACTCGTATCCAATGCTGTCGATGCGAGCAGCAAGTTAAAGACACTTGCTTCCAAAGGTGAGTTCACCGGAGAGCTCGGGGATATGACTATCGATATTATTCTTGACGAGGGTAAACTCATCATCAAGGATCGAGGAATTGGAATGACATCAGAAGAGGTGGATAAGTATTTAAACCAATTAGCCTTTTCATCGGCAGAAGAATTCTTAGAGAAGTATAAAGATGAGGCAAGTATTATAGGTCACTTTGGATTGGGATTCTACAGCGCCTTTATGGTTGCAGACAAGGTAGAGGTTCTTACCAAATCACATAAAGGTGGAAGCGCATCTAAATGGACTTGTACTGGGAGTCCCGAGTATGACTTGGAGGAAAGTGATAAGGAAGATAGAGGAACAGAAATTATCCTTTATATCTCTGAAGATAGCAAGGAGTTTTTAGAGAAAGCACGAATCGAAACCCTACTAAACAAATATTGCAAGTTCTTACCCTTTCCGATTAGGTTTGGTACTAAGACGGAAAGCACATGGGAAGGAGAAGGCGATGATCGAACAGAAATCAAAACTGAAGTTGACAATGTCATCAATGAGAAGGAGCCGTTATGGAAAAAGAGTCCATCAGAACTAACAGATGAAGACTATAAGGAGTTTTACTCTTATCTATATCCCTATTCGATGCCCCCATTGTTTTGGATACATCTCAATATAGATTATCCATTTAACCTAACTGGGATTTTATATTTCCCTAAGGTTAATAACTCGATAGAGATACAAAAGAACAAGATCCAACTCTACAGCAATCAAGTTTACGTAACTGACGATGTCAGTCAGATAGTACCGGAGTTTTTGACGTTGCTACATGGTGTCATCGACTCTCCAGATATCCCACTCAATGTATCACGGAGTTATCTACAGAGCGATAGCAATGTGAAAAAAATAACGACTTACATCACTAAGAAAGTAGCTGAGAAGCTTCATAGCTTGTTTAAAGAAGATAGAACTGCGTTTGAAGAAAAGTGGAGCGAGGTAAGTGTATTTGCCAAGTATGGCATGCTCTCTGAAGAGAAATTCTATGACAAAGCTGAAAAGTTCTGTTTGCTCAAAAATATAGAAGGAAAACACTTCACCATAGAGGAGTACAAAGAGAAGATAGAAGCGACTCAAAAAGACAAACATGACAAGATCATTCATCTTTACTCTAATGACATCAAAGGACACCACAGCTTTATAGAATCTGCTAAAGGATATGGCTATGATGTATTGGAAATGGACAATATCATCGACAATCACTTCATGCAGCACCTAGAGCAAAAACTTGGGTACGGTACGTTTGTCAGAGTAGATAGCGATACTGCAGACAACCTAGTCCAAAAGGATGAAGAAAAAGAATCAGTACTTTCCAAAAAGGAAGAAGAGAAGGTGGAAGAGATCTTTAAATCTATACTACCTGAATCTGGTGGTCCCAATCTCGAGCTTAAAGCACTCTCCCCTACCGACCTACCTGTGATCGTTACTCGCCCAGAGTTTATGCGGCGTATGATGGAAATGCAAAATCTCCAGAATATGGGTGGTGGCGATATGCCTGAGATCTTTAACGTGGTCGTCAATACCAACAATCCGCTGGTTGCAGAAAAGCTTACAAAGATGAGATCAGCAGAAAAGAAAGAAAAGTTCGCAAGCTACTTATATGATCTTGCGAGACTCAATCAAGGAATGCTCAAAGGCGAGGAGATGTCAATATTTATTAAGAATAGCCTGGAGTTTGTGAGTTAATTCAATTCACAACTGGTAAAAAATAAGAGGGGACCAAAATCTGAGCTTGGTCCCCTCTTTTTAGAATATTCTTTTCCTTTACGCCATTCACTCGCTCATCTACCAGAAGGTTCTTCTACTCATCCCTCGCATATCTTCCCTCTGCCAATACTGTAGAAAACATCTCTCTATTGACGACGATATATCCAAAAGGAGTTATGTCATCACACTACTTCCTCTTTTATTACTATCGGATAGTTTCTTGATCCTGAATCAGGTATGGGTCGATTAGTGGTTTAAAAAAAAGGAGATGAACTAATAGCTCATCTCCTTTATCCATTATGGGTAGAGTAATTAAAAAATCCTCTTAATTCAATATAGACAACTTATTGCCTGATACCACTCTATCAGTATCGCTGTCAATTTCGATCACATAATTGCCCGCCACCATATCTGTTATGTTTACTTGTAACTTTGGCGTCCCTGCATCTATATCAATCCTCTTTGATACGACACCCTTCATATCTATAAATCTTATTTCTGCATCTGCGCTAAGCGCTTTATCAAATCTGATATTTACATATTCTGAAGTTGGATTAGGTCCAAAATCAAACGATACAAGCTCTATCGCTGACAATTCATTATCCTTGCTATAGCTCAGATCTGTATACTCATTAACCAGTAAAGACTGGATTTTTTTAGGCGCTACCCATTCGGCCATCTCGACGTAAGCAGTAGCATAGTCTTCACTCATTTCTTCTCTACCCCATACTAAGTATAGTTCATCGGCATCACTTGTCATATCAAATCCAAGGGTAGCCACCGTAATCCAATCATCTCCATCACTCACTATGATACCACCATTAACCTGGTCCGTGAGATCAATAGAAAAATTAGCAAAGCCAAGATTATCATCAAAAGATAACGCCCCTGCTCCAGTTGCATCTATGCCTTCTATGGTAGAATGAAAAGCAATCGGTGTATACTTATCTGCTGGCAGATTGAGCTCGGTCTTGTCCGTATTAAGGGATAACATCTCAGTATTATAGTATATACGATAGTTCTGACCTGCTAAGCTAAGAGCCTTGTATTCAGATTTGACTTGTATATCTACAAATGCTGTTTGGGTGGAATGATCTATGATTGGTGCAGAAAAACGTACATCTACTCCATTGTTGGAATATAATCCATTACAACAAAGCAGGAAAGCGACTACGATCGTAGTTAAAGAAGTTCTCAGTTTCATTTTAAGCCAATTGATTCACTAATATGTAAGATAGTTGACAAATAGTCTACTATCTCGAATAAAATATAGCATTATTAATTTCCTTAAACAGGAAAAACGTGAGAAATGTAAGACATTTCGCACGTTTGTGATCAATTGGGTAATTTGGCGTAGACTTTCGTCTATGTATAAGACAAGTTTTTTACGACTCCCCCCTATTCTTCTTATAACTTATTTTGCAACTATCTATTATCGTAAGTTTTAATGACACTTTCGGTATGTAACACTCCGCCATTCTGATCAATGACTTCTACAGTATATCGACCACTTGGCCAGTTGCTTAGATCATAATAAAGTTCTTGATTACCTCCTAAGTTTTCATATGCCACTTCTCTTCCAATCACATCTTTGATTATTATAGAATGGTTGTCTGAGAGTCCTGAGCCTATATCCACTTTTATATGATCTACTACTGGGTTAGGATATATGGACATCTCAAAAGATTGATTATGCTCCAATGAATGGTTAGCTATATAATCTATCATCATATTAGCTGGGAGTACTACTTGATTTTCACTATTCTTCCATTCAGACAGCGCCACCTTGGCACTGGCAAACTCTAAGGTTCTATCATTTGCCCAGACTAAATCGTATGAGTCATTAGAAAGTTTCTTAAAGCACGCACTTGCCACCGTAGTCCAAGTACCATCCTTGGGTATGATTGTCGTTTGATCATTGTACACTCTTGCATCGATAGACAATGATAAAAATCCTATTTCTCCTTGCTCTGTATTAATGATATCCAATGCGCTATAAGCTTTATCTGAGCTGTAATCTTTTATGCTTTCTTTTAACACAGTAGCTTTTTCTGCATTATAAAAAATGCGATAATTCTGTCCTGCTAATTTAATTTCCTCCTTAAATGGAGAGCTCAGTTCAAGATCATAGCATGACTGCGATGCATGATTTGCTACTTGCAACAATCTGAGGTCAACTTTACCTTGTGATGACAGATTTATGACTATTAAACTCAAAAACAACGAAAGCAATGATCTCATAATAACATATTATAATTAAACATAATGCATCAATTTTTGTGCCAAGATTACTTTATAAATAGATCCTTGTATTCACTTATAGAGGTTGATGCCAAGGTGTTCTTCTCATCTTGTGTAGAGAGCTCTATATAGGCTCTACCATACGTCGAGGTTACTTCTTCTCTTGCCAGGACGATTGATATATCTTGATCAAAATCTTGTACATCAAAACACATATCTACGATACTTGTATTGTCACTGCTAAGTTCTGCTCCTTGTACTTTGATATTGGTATGGACTATAGAAAAATTTATAAATCCCAAGTTGTTTTCAAAATCAAGATCTCCTCTCCCACTTGCATCAATGCCGCCTACATGTTGTACTAACTTTAGTTGATACAAATCGTTAGGTAATTTAGAAACCAAAGACGCTTCATCTAGTGAAAGATTGTCAGCACTGTAATAAAGTCTGTAGTTCTGACTTGATAATCTAAGAGGGATGGCGTTATTGGTTAACGTAAGTTCAACACATTGCTGCTCTACTGTTTTATTAGATGGTATGACAGCCATACTCAAGTTGGCCTGAGCACCAACAGATAACATTGCCGTGCATGAGATAATAATTGATAAAAGAACTTTCATTTTATAGCTTCAATTTTATTATTCTTTGACAACCAGCCCTTCTGATTGATCATTAGTACTGATGATATCTTGATAAATCAAATTCCAAGAAAATAATCGAGATGTATGATATCCTTGTATCTCAGTATAGGCTGTCGCATACCCCTCAGTCATCCCTTTACGGGCCCAGACTATCGATACCTCATCCGCAGTTGTCAAGGATTCAAAACAAATAGTCGCTACTTCAAGCGCTACTCTTGACTCTAATGACACGAGATCAGGAAGATAACCACTATCATATATCGCCAAATTGACAAAACCCAAATGCTTGTCAAACTCTAAGTTGCCATAACCCGATGCATTGACATCGTGTGATGACTGAATCACGGTCATTTCACTGTATGCCTCTGAGGGAAGTGATGTACTAAGCTGATGACGTAAAAATCGTGCAGTAGAGGCATCGTAATATAGACGATAATTTTGTCCTGCCAATGCATATGGCTCTGAGCCCATATTTTGTATATCAATAGCAAAACAAGTCTCGTCGCCTGAGGCATCTAGAGCAGTTAAGGATACGGATATATCCTGAGTCTGCGCTTGTAGACTTAAGATAGCGCTTATTATAAATGTCACTGTAAGGAACGTTTTCATAGAAGTCTAATTAGAGGGTCAATGATATACCTATTTTATAGTAT
>CAZJHC010000138.1:0-9376 GCA_964545645.1 uncultured Saprospiraceae bacterium | reverse complement strand
ATACGGAGTTTGGAATCATTATAGGATCTAATCCCATACAATCTCATGGCATGGCTCGAGCCAAAAGCGTGATAGGGGAGATATCAAGAGACAAAAACAGAACGCTCGTCGTAATAGATCCACGAGAAACGGAAACTGCAAAAAAGGCTGATTACTTCTTACAAGTTAAGCCAGGGCGTGATGCCTGGCTGATGTCTGCGATGCTAGGAATCCTAGTAAAGGAGGGGCTGGTGGATCAGGACTTTATCGCAGAACGGACCACTGGCTTTGACCTCGTTAAACCCTACTTTATGAATATTCCTATTATGGAATACATCAAGATCGCTGAAGTCGATCCCGAAGTGGTTTATGAGGTTACAAGAAAGATGGCTGCCGCTAAGTCTGTGGCTATTAGATCAGACCTCGGTATCGAGATGAGCCTTAATAGTACGCTCAATGCCTACTTAAAGCGACTATTATTTCTGCTAACTGGTAACTTTAATAAGCACGGAACCAATCATCTGGGATCATGGTTTGTTCCTCTGATTGGACATTCTAAAGATATAGAAGATGGAGGCAGAGCGACAATGGTCACTAAGACAAGAGAAATTGCTAAAGTCTATCCCCCCAATGTGCTGGCCAAGGAAATAAACAATGATCATCCCGATCGACTTAGAGCCCTGGTCGTAGATAGTTGCAACCCTGTGCTCAACTGGGTAGATACTAAAGCTCAAATTGAAGCCTACAAAAAGCTTGATATCATGGTGGTGATCGATGTGGCCATGACTGAGACCGCCAAAGAAGCAGATTATGTCTTGCCCGCCACTAATCAATATGAGAAATATGAGGCCGCCTTTTTCACAGAGAATTTTTTCCATCTCCGCAGACCAATATTGGAGCCATTAGGAGACTCTCTGACCGAACCGGAAATATATACTCGCTTACTACGGGCGATGGGAGCTTTAGATAAGCTTGATTTTACGGAGTTGAAGGTTGCCGCTGCCAAAGAGAAGAAAGAGCCCGGAAAGGGAATCTTCCAAAATGCGTTTATGCAGGCGGCCATGAGTCATCCTTCTTTCAATAATTATGGAGTCATCGCTCTAAGAGAATCTTTAGGCCAATTGATGCCTGAGGGAGCCGAAAATGCTGCATTCATATGGTTAACCGCACATATGTATGCTCAAAAGCATGCAAAGGCCATCCGAGAGATAGGTATAGAAGGAAGGGGAGCAGAGTTGGGTGATATACTTTTTCAAAAAATACTGGATAGCCCATCTGGATTAAAGGTTAGCAAACATACTTATGAAGGACTCTGGGATCTCATGAAGACTAAGGATAAGAAAGTGAATTTGTACATTCCTGAATTGTTAAAGGATTGGTTGTCAGACCTGCCTAATGTACTACAGCAACAGTCAAGCATCGAATCTGAATATCCGTTCAATCTAATTGCTGGTGAGCGTAGGACCTATAATGCCAATGCGGTCATACGTAATCTCGATTGGGCCAAAACAGATCAGGAAGGTCGATTAAAAATACATCCTGACGATGCCGCCGCTAAAAACATAAAAAATGGAGATGCTATCCAATTGACCAGCCCGACGGGGACGATTAAAATAGTGGCCATGATTACTGATGAAGTTAGACCAGGTGTTGTATCAATGCCGCATGGAAAAGGATTAGATTATGGGCAGAATCAAACCTTTGAGGTGGTTGGTGCCATGCCTAATATCCTGACAACGGCAGACTATTGTGACCCATTGGCCAAAACTCCATATCATAAGAATGTCAGGGTGAAAATGGAAAAAGTCAGTTAGCCCAATAAGTAGTAAGATTATCACTATGAAAGACCTAAAGAATAAAATTGTATGGATCACTGGAGCTTCCAGTGGTATCGGAAAAGAAATGGCCATACAGCTTGCTCATGAGGGAGCTAGGATTATACTTACTGCCCGCAGTGAGGATAAACTCCAAGAGCTTAAGGCTCAACTATCAGGAGAGGAACATTGGATATATCCCATGGACTTACTTCAAGTCGATGCCATACCTCGAGGAGTAGAGGAAGTGTTACAAATGGTCGGGAAAGTGGATGTCTTGGTCAATAATGCTGGGATATCTCAACGATCCTTGGCTAAGGATACAAGTATAGAGGTAGATCGTAAGATCATGGAATTAGACCATTTTGCAGTTGTGGCGATGACTAAGTCATTGTTGCCTCAATTTATAGATCGCAAGAGTGGTATGATCATCAATGTCAGCAGTGTGGCAGGAAAAGTTGGAGTCCCCATGAGAACGGCATATTGTGCTGCTAAGCACGCCGTCATGGGATTTATGGATGCGCTCAGGGCGGAGATCACAGCTTATAACATAGAGGTGATGAATGTCACACCAGGGTTTGTACAAACTAATATCTCTGTCAATGCTGTCATTGGTAACGGTGAGACACATGGCAAGATGGATCCGCTCATAGCCAGTGGAGTACCTGTAGATATCTGTGTACGCAAGATAGTGCGGGGCATGAAACGTGGCACACCTGAACTATTAATCGCCCAAGGAAAATCTAAACTGGCTCCTTACTTGCGACGATTTTTCCCAAAAGTTCTATTTAGAATGATGGCGAACATAGCAGCGCAGTAATCACCATTTCTTTCTCTTGGCTAACTCCGTGATATGTGCCAAGTGATGTTTGGAGTGCCATGAGTACAAGGCTAGCATGGTATGTAGTGATAGCTTGTCTTTCCATTCTGGGTGAGCAAGCTGACGATTATAATCATCCTCAGACATTAGTTCCATCACTGTAGACCAGCGGTTATGTACACCTTTAAGTATCTGTAGAGAGTACTTCACATTCAAGCTTTTGGCATCTTGGGTGTCTGCCCACAAGGTTTCGTCATAAGCCTTGATCATCGGGGTATCTTCTGTCAATGCCCATTTGAACCTCACATAGCTGTTGATATGACTATCAGCAAGATGATGAACGACCTGTGCCACTGTCCATCCTCCTTTTCGATAGGGAGTGCTTAGCTGCTCTTGGGACATATTGTCAACTACCTTGGTTAATCGTTTAGGTAGCTTTTTGATCGATTTAATCATTTTGACTCGCTGAGTCTTGGTAAGTTGACCTGGATTGTTAAACTTTCCAATAGGGTATTTCAGCTTTTCTATATTCATAAATTAACTATTGAAATGTTTGAGCATGATAATTTCTTTAGGTTTAAGATGTCTGAACCATCCTCTAGGCAGATCTTTCTTGGTAAGTCCCCCATAATATACTCTGTCGAGACGCTCTACGTGGTATCCAAAATGCTCAAAGATGCGGCGGACGATACGATTCTTGCCGACATGTATCTCCACACCTACTTCTGAGTTATCTGAACCTATGATCCAGTCTATATCGTCAACCTTGACCATGCCATCGTCTAGCTGTAGTCCTTTTTTGATTTGCTCTAGATGCTCTTCAGTTACTGGCTGATCGAGTATGACGTGATATCTTTTGCGCACACCATATTTGGGGTGAGACAGTTTAGTAGCCAAGTCGCCATCGTTGGTGATCAGGAGCAATCCTGTGGTGTTGCGATCTAGCCTCCCGACGGGGTATATCCTTTCTTTGACTTTGTTTTGGACTATATCCATGACTGTCTTACGAGCCCGCTCATCGGAGGTTGTCGTGACGACGTTTTTAGGTTTATTCATCAGGATATAAACCTTCTTTGTTTCCAATCGGAGTTTTTTGCCATTATACTGGACTTCGTCAGTTTCTTGGACAAAGTAAGATGGGTTTATTTCTATCTGACCATTTACTTTAATCTCACCATTTTTGACGAGCTCTGCTGCCTTTCGACGGGAGCAGACACCACAGTGGGCGATATATTTGTTAAGACGGTGTGCTTCGTAACTCATTAGAATGGTATATCCTCCTCATCGACATTGATCCGTGATCCCTTAGTGACAAAAGTCTGACCAGCACTTGCACCGGTTGTTGGGTCCCTAAAGTCTCCCATGCTCATCGGAGAATTAAATTTATTAAAGTTGCCATTTTCAAATCTGACAAACTGCGGGACAAATCGCAGTTCTACGGTATCCAAGCCACCATTCCTATGCTTAGCAATGATGATTTCTGCTAGGTCCTGCGGCACATCGGCATCTTCTTCCATCTCATAGTAACCTGGACGATAGATAAATGTTACAATATCTGCATCTTGCTCTATGGCTCCAGACTCTCTAAGATCGGAGAGCACGGGCCTCTTACTTCCTCCTCTGGTCTCAACAGACCTACTGAGCTGTGACAGTGCTATGACGGGGACATTGAGTTCCTTGGCGAGCCCTTTGAGGGCTCTTGATATGGAACTAATCTCCTGTTCCCGATTTCCTTTCTTACTGTTAGGAGCGCCAGTCATCAGTTGAAGATAATCGATGACGATCATCTCTATATTGTGGTTTTGTTTTAGACGTCGGCATTTGGCCCTTAATTCAAAGACATTGATACCAGGGGTGTCGTCAATAAATATCGGTGTCTCGGCCATCTTATCTATGGCGGCATTGAGCCTGAGCCATTCATCTTGTGATAGTTGACCATTGCGCAGAGATCTACTGTTGATATCTGCCTCCATAGAGATCAGACGCTGTACCAATTGTAGGTTGGCCATCTCTAAGGAAAATATGGCTACGGCTTTGCCTGTCAATGCTGCGTTACGGGCGAGAGACAATGTAAACGCCGTCTTACCCATACCTGGTCGGGCAGCGATGATGATCAAATCTGATTTTTGCCAACCTGAGGTCAACTTATCCAAATCATCAAATCCTGTTGGTACTCCAGTGATGGCTTCTTCTTTTTGGCTTATTGCCTCTATTTCTTTTCGGGCCTTAACAGCCAGAGCACTTAGCTTTTCGTAGCCCGTGTTGAGATTAGTATCGGTTATTTCATATAGATTTTGCTCTGCTTCATCCAGTAGCTCAAAGACGTCCTTTTCATCTTCATAGCTGTTTTTAATGGTTACGGTTGAGACTCGGATGAGTTCTCTTTGGATGAACTTTTGGGCTATGATTCGAGCATGGTACTCTATGTTGGCGGATGAGGCGACTTTATTAGTTAGGTCGAGCAGATAATTAACACCACCAACTGCGTCGAGTTTCTTAGTTTTTTTGAGGCTTTCATGTACTGTGAGCAGATCAATCGGTTGAGACTTTTCGAATAGATCTAACATCACGGCGTATATCTCTCGATGGGAATCTTTATAAAAGCTTTCGGGCTTAAGGATTTCTATCACTGAGGGTAATCCGTCTCTATCTACGAGCATGGCTCCTAAGACAGCTTCCTCCAGAGTCGTGCTCTGAGGCATCACACGACCATAGAGTAGGCTATTTGCATCAGCTTCTCTTTTGACAGTACGCATTTTTCCCGGTTCAACCGGCTTCATTGGATTACTATCCGACATTTAGATTCTCTTACTCTATTAATTAACAGTATAGCAGCGAGCATTATAAAATGATAAGTGCTACTGAGCGGCTAAACTATTCAATTAATATTAAAATAAACTAAATGTATCACAAGCACAATTCTTAGCCTTTTGTGGATAATGATACCAAACCATGTTAATAAGAGACCCTCTGATGTTAATAAGTTATTTTAAACCAATAACCTGCTGATAATCAGTAGTTCATAAAAAAGGTGAACGAAGTATCAGAACTTGTTCACCTGTGTATAACTTAAAAAAATAATTTTTAATCAATCCTTGCCAACATTATTAAGTTTTTTTGACACCATCTTAACGACTTCTTCTTGATTCCCTATTTCTGCTCTTTTGTCTTTTTGCTCTTGGGCATTTTTGATCAATTCTTCTTCTGCTTTTCTGATGGTTTCCTTTGCTTTGGTGATGTCTTTTTCTAGGTTGCGCTCATTTTTTTCAAGCTTTTCTAGATCTTTAGTAAGATTTTTCAGATTTTTTTCTTCGATCTTTAATTCATCTTTTACAACCTCTTTTCTCACCTCCTTGCCATAATCTGATAAAAAGGCATCTATTCCTTTCAGCTGAGTTTCATCATCGATAGAGTTTAAGAATCTGTCATCCATCTTAAACCAAAAATATGCTCTTGTTTGGTTGTCATACTCATCAAATTTGGTAAAAATGGTCACAGCATATTCTGGGTCTATAGAAGGCACAATAGCGTTTTCGATATAAAACTCTTTGACTTTGCGATTACGGTCGATTTTGCCAAACTCTTTTGCAAAGTCTTTCCAAAGGTTTTCAGCTCTTTTGGCGTCCGATCCTTCGAGTTCGATCATGAGAGCGTTTTGTACTCCTTCACTCATCCTCATTTCTTTTTCGACCACTTGTGCATTGGCGATTAAGAAACCCAAGGCCATTAATAGGATAGATAAATAATATTTAATCATGATATATAGATTTTAGTAGTGTTGAGTCATAATGTACACATAGACTGATTAGATCAGTTTTATGACTATTAAAGATATACAGTCAAGGTGAAAGTTCAGTTAAAGCTTGTTAAAACTATTTTAAATCTAAAGATTTGTATTGTTGGTCTAATCTGACTTATAATCTAGTGAGAAATTAGCATCTTGGAGACTTAATCAATTACTATGAATGTACTATCGCTGCGCAATGTGGTCAAGAGATACTCCAACCACGTAGCAGTTAATGATGTTTCTTTTGATGTCCCCAAAGGAAAAATCTTTGGTCTTTTAGGTCCAAATGGAGCTGGCAAAACTTCCATGATCCGCATGATCACAAGTATTACTCGAGCAGATGAAGGGGATATATTTATAGATGGAGAAAAGCTCAATGCTGAAAGCCCCAAGAAAATAGGCTATCTACCGGAAGAAAGAGGATTGTATAAAAAGATGAAAGTCGGAGAGCAACTCTTGTATCTAGCCCGACTTAAAGGACTGACGGCCAGAGATGCCAAGAAAAAATTAGACCATTGGCTTGAAAAATTTGAAATCACCTCCTGGTGGGATAAGAAAGTAGAAGAACTGTCCAAGGGTATGCAACAAAAGGTTCAGTTCGTCGCTACCGTGGTCCATGAACCCAAATTAATGATCCTGGATGAACCATTCTCAGGATTGGATCCTATCAATACCAACCTTATTAAAGATGAGATTTATGAGCTCAACCAAAATGGTACGAGCATCATCTTTAGCACACACAGGATGGAGCAAGTAGAACAAATCTGTGAAGAGATCGCATTGATCAACCAAGGCGAAATCATCCTTCAAGGCAATGTGGAGCAGATTAAGGATGAAAATAAGTCTAACAAATTCGAAATAGCGTTTGACGGAACTATGCCATCAGATCTCTTGGCTGATAGTTTTAGCATTGTAGATGATAATGATCATAATCTTGTTATAGAGGCGCATGAGGGTCATGATTCTAATGAGCTACTCAAAGGCTTGATAGATAGAGGTATAATAATTAAGTCATACCGTGAAATACTACCAACACTTAACGAAATATTCATCAACAAAGTAGGGCAGAGCAATGAATAATATCAACTTAATCATAGGAAGAGAATATTGGACAAGGGTTAAGAGCAAGATGTTTTTGCTTACCACCTTCTTAGCGCCAATAGGGATCGTTGTGATATGGGGTATCATCGGATATGTTATGTCTCGAGGATCTGATCAAGAAAAGAATATCGCCATTATAGATAATGCTGGCATCACTGACAATATCAAACTGGAGCGTCAAAATCTCAAGTTCGCAATAGAAACGAAATCGTTAGAAGAGGCCTTGAAAGACTACGAAGAAGGTAAGATTGATGGTGTAGTGGAATTGCCTCCATTGGATAGTAGCATGAAAGAATATAATATCATCTATCACTCTGACGAAGCATTAGCATTGGATGAGACTGGCACGATTGAAGGCTTGTTTAGGCGAAGTGTGAGGGATTTTAAAATCAAGGCATTTGGTATAGATCAAGAACAGCTCAATCTCATAGATACGGATATCTCCATTGATCCTCGCAATGTGGTCGAGACAGAAAAAGAAATCTCTTCTATCACTTCCATGGTGAGCTCTGTCCTCGGTGGAGCCGTAGGGATCTTACTATTTATGGTGATATTGATATTTGGCTCTCAGGTGATGAGAGGTGTCAACGAAGAGAAAATTAATAGAATCGTCGAGGTATTGATATCGTCTGTTAAGCCATTAGAATTGATGATGGGCAAGGTGATTGGAATAGGTCTTGTTGGCTTGACACAGTTTGCCATTTGGGCGCTACTCCTTACGGTGTTATCTATAGGGGCATCTACGTTTTTGGGATTAGAGGCAAGTGCTACCGCTGAGTTAGCTAACAACGAGATGGCTCAAGAGATTATGGCAGATGAAGGTGTAAGAGCCAAGATTATGGATATCATGAGAGAGCTACAAAGTATCAATTGGGGCCTCATCGTTCCGCTGTATTTTTTCTATTTCATAGCAGGATATATGTTGTATGCATCACTCTTCGCTGCAGTTGGGGCGGCGGCCGGTGATGGTGTAAATGAAGCCCAAACTTTAACAACAGTTGTGCTGGTGCCGTTGGCAGCTGCATTTTACATAGCTATCTCTGAAGCACAATCTCCGGATAGTACCTTAGCAGTTTGGTCTTCGATACTTCCAATTACTGCTCCAGTTGTGATGCCTGTTCGCTTGGCCTCTGGTCCACCTGCGTGGCAAATAATTTTGTCCGTGGTGCTTTGTGCTCTTTTTGTACTTTTTATGATTTGGTTGGCATCACGTATCTATAGAGTTGGGATCATGATGTATGGCAAGAAGGCAAGCTTTAAAGAACTTGGAAAATGGATCGCTTACAAAAATTAGAATTATAAAAACTTTCTAATCTTGCAGGTGATGACAGCGATGTCGTCAGGGTACTCAACTTCTCCGCGATAGCGGTCGATGGCTTTGAGTAGTTCGTCATTGAATGCTTGTGCAGATTTATCACCATGCGTAATAGCAAAGGACTCGATACCTTTGTCTTCAAATAAATTACCTTGATCGTCTCTAAGATCAGCTAGGCCATCTGTGAAACTCATAATTAAAGCACCTTCTTCTAAAGGCACAATCTCTTCCTGTATCTCAGGAAGTTTATCAAAAGCACCGATGACTGTACATCCACTATTCAACCTTTTCAGTTTTCCAGATTGATATAGTACCGGAGGGTAATGGCCCGCATTAATATACTTCAAGGTCTTTTTATATAAATCCACTTCTCCGATAAAAAAGGTAATGAACTTGTCACTCTTCGTAACACGATGGACTGTCTGGTTCAGCGCAAAAATGAAAGTTTCTAGATCTCTATATTGATAAATAAGACTTTGTATCATGGCTTGGAAGTTGGCCATCAATAGTGCCGCAGCAACTCCTTTTCCAGATATATCTGCTATACAAAAGATAAAGCG
>CAZJHC010000137.1:0-9380 GCA_964545645.1 uncultured Saprospiraceae bacterium | reverse complement strand
ATCTAGTATCCCTCTAAGTGTCACTAACCCTTGATCAAAATCCACTCTACCTCTGATACTATCCTGTATTGTCTTGGGCTGTTCACATATTTCTTTCATCATAAAATAGTCATAAGCTCCTTTCTCAACTTCCTGGATATCATACTTAAGTTCTTCGATCGACATATCTATCGTGAGGTCATCCGATGACGATATCCTATATCCTTCATCTCTGGACACTGCAAGTACTTGATCATCTTCTAAGTAGATGACCTTACTGACATGCTTGGCCATGGGCATAGTATCGGAGGATATAAAGTATTCATCTTTCCCTATGCCGAGGACTAAGGGACTCCCCTTTCTTGCTGCAAGCAAAGAATCCGGATTGTCTTCATCAAGTATGACGATCCCATAAGCTCCTTCTATTAATGACAATGCTCTACGGAGAGACTGCTCAGTAGTATAAGCATGCCTCTCTTTTAAATATTGAATCAAGTGCGCTATGACCTCTGAGTCTGTTTCACTTCTAAAGGTATATCCATGGTCCCTAAGCATTGACTTTAAGGATTGATAATTTTCTATGATACCATTATGAACAATACTAATCTTATTATTCTGAGACATATGAGGATGCGCATTGACCCTATTGGGTTCACCATGTGTGGCCCATCTGGTGTGTGCTATTCCGACATAAGCTTTAGGTTCTAAAGATTCAACTGATTTTTTCAAATTCTCAACATTACCTTGACACTTGATGGTTCTAATTTTATCATTTTCAATAACCGACATTCCTGCACTGTCATATCCTCTATATTCCAACTTGCTCAATCCACTCAATAATAATGGAGAGACATTTTGTATTCCTAAGTATGCTACTATACCGCACATAGTGATTTGTTTTATTGGGGGTTTATAAAAAATAGTTCCTTTGCTTAATTGCTCAACACTGACTGATATTTATCTACTATGTGGTCAGTGAGCATATCTAACACTCTATATACCTCAGAAAACTGTTCTTTACCATTATGAAAGGGATCTGGGACATCCCTATTTTGTCCTGGATATAGTTCATTCATGATCAAAGTTACTTTGACCTTATCTTGTTCTGATGTTGCCATAGAAAGAACGACAGATTCGTTATGCTTATCCATCACATAAATTTGATCAAATCTATCAAAGTCAATGACGCTAAATTGTCTCGCTCGCTGATCCGTGATGTCGAGATCGTTAGATTGGGCTACACTGATTGATCTATCATCGGGTAGTTTTCCGATATGCCAGTGACCTGTACCTGCACTATCTATAGTCCACTTTAGGCCTGCCTTATAAGATTTAATGGTCAACAATCCTTGGGCCAAGGGAGATCTACAAATGTTTCCTTTACAAACTATTAGTATTCTTTTCATTATTCATTTTTCAACAAATTTATCTGCTATAGTCAGCGCACTGGCAACTTTTGCGATGAACAGCATTGATCTTGCGGCAGGAAGCAACAAACCTATCTGCGAGGTCTAAAAAGTGCACAAGCAAGCCAACATCATAGGTCAAATACATTTTAACCTTGAATTCTTACCACTCGTCGCATTTCGCTTTTTCGTCTATCTAATCACTACACATTTGAACCATGAATCGGATAACTTATATATTACTAACCCTGATATACACAGTCAATGTCTTTAGCCAAGAGGACATTGAATTAAGCATATTAGACAGCACTGAACTACAGAAAAGACAATGGCATTCGCACTCTATTGCCATCAATGCCCAACGAGTATATATTGTCTCAAACAACTCAGCGCTTACAAATCATAGACTTAATTGGTACAGCAGCCTAAGTCAAAGTATATATCTCGACATAGGTTTAGGACTCATTGATTTAATCAACAAGAAAACCAACATATATACAGCTAGTCTAAGACATCAAACAGAAAAAGGAAGCATAGGCATGCGATTCAACATGCTAGCTGACGACATACAAGGGTTTCAGTCAATATCTCTAAACGGATATCGATATCTGTCTAACACGATAATTGGTAATTCAGATCTATCAGTTGTCAAAGTAAATGGCAATTTACTACTACCATATCGAATAGGCTTGACCAAGATAGTTAACAGAGTATCTATGTCAAGCAGTCTAAGTCAAAACCTAACAAGCCTCAATGACTTAAATCTATTGTATAAGTTTTCAATCACTTATGAGAATAAGAAATCAAATGTATATAGTCTATACTTAGTTACTGGCGATGTATCACAACCTTTAGAAAACCCGCTACTAAATAGTCTAAATATGAATCAATTAAGTTATGGGGTCTGGGGCCGTGTAAATCTATCTAGGCAAATCAGTATCTCCATTGCCGCTGGTCAATTAAGACTCACAACTGATGATATAACATCACGATCAGATGAGATAAATATTTCAATAACTCTAAAATTATAACACCGATGAAAGATTATAAAATAGCGATAGTCGGCAAGACAAAGGCTACCGAATGTCTCTCTCTATTTCTCAAACAGAAAGTCCAGCATGATCTAATCAAAATCAACAGTGACGACATCAATATCAGAACACTTGAAAAAGAAAATTGTGATCTAATACTCCTTGTATGTAGTGCGAGATATGTTGCCCCTTGTTGTCAAATATTGCATCTCTTAAAAAAGGTCATCAGTCCTAATAAAATTCTTGTATTGTCAGAAACTAAGGATGCAGAACTCATGTTTTCTGTCCTCAATTATGGCATCTCTAAATTTATTGTTGGCAATATTTGTGACGGGCAATTATACCCAAAGTTGATTAAAGAAATGAACTTCTGTCTCAATAATCCAACATCGAAATGCGTCCTGGCTATAGGAGCTCATCCAGACGATGTAGAAATAGGTTGTGGTGGCACCCTCAAGAAACATAGTGAACAGGGCGATGAAGTCATTATATTAACTCTTACTAAAGGCGCTAAAGGTGGAAACAAAACTGAACGAGAAACTGAATCAAAAAATGCTGCTAAATCTCTCAATGCAAAATTGGTCATGTATGATCTTGAGGATACTCAGTTATCAAATGGTGGCAGCACCATCCAATCCATTGAACAGACTATTAAATCATATAAGCCCAGCTTAATCTATACACATAGTATCAATGATACTCACCAAGATCATAGAGCAACCCACTATGCCACCTTGGTAGCGGCAAGGCAAATAGAGAAAATATATGCCTATCTCGCACCGTCCGGAACTTTAGATTTTCATCCGAGGTATTTTGAACATGTAGAAGATTTTATAGATGATAAGATGTCTGCTATTAACTGCTTTGTTAGTCAGACCGTAAGGTGCCAACGACCTTACCTCAAAAGATCTATCATAGAATCCACAGCCGAATATTGGGGAAGGTTCTCCAACTATGGCCAAGTTGAACCCTTCGAAGTAATTAGAGCCTAAACATCTCATAACCTTTTAAAAAGTAAACAAATGAAAACAATTAGCAAGCTTAATATACTCATGACTGGAGCCGGCGGCCCAGCTGCTGTATGCGCCTTTAAAAGCCTCCATGACAACGTTGGAAGTATACATATGGCAGATATGGACCCGTGCGCTGCAGGTCTCTACTTAGTCCCTAAAGAAAAGAGACATTTGATCCCAGCAGGAGACATCTATCATTTTGCAGATACAATATTAAAACTATGTATACAACATCAGATCGACATCCTTATACCTACTGTCGATGTGGAATTAACAACGCTCTCTCCTCATATCCAGAGATTTGAAAATTACGGCATCCAAGTATTGATATCACCTAAAAAAGCTCTAGACATCATCATGGATAAATATGCCTTGCTGAATCATGTGGAGCCACGGGTAGAAGTGGGGTCATTTGACATGCTCGCTGCAGCATCACCAGATCAATGGATTGATAAGAAGGTTGTCATTAAGCCTATAAGAGGTAGTGGCTCTCGAGGTGTAGAGGTCTATGAGCGATATCAAGATATACCTAAAAGCAAACTGGCACTAGAAAACCTCATGATTCAAGAATTTGCTGAAGGTCCAGAATATAGCGTAGATATAATGGTGGCCAAAGATGGAGCAGTAAAGGCAGCCATACCAAGAGTAAGGATGCGCATAGACTCAGGTGTAAGTATGACGGGTATGGTAGAAAACAATGCTCAAGTCATAGATTATGTCAAGAAGGTAGTCCAAAACTTAGGCATTCGGTACAGTGCCAATGTTCAAGTGATTCTATCCCCTACTAAAGGACCGAGGTTAATTGAAATCAACCCTAGGTTCAGTGGGGGGCTAAGTTTAGTAATAGAATCAGGTGCAGATACTCCCATGATGTCTATCAAAGAGTGTTTGGGACATACTGTGGAAACTGTGAAGACCTTTAAAGAGATCGGTATGGTCAGAACATTCTCCGAAACGTTTATTCAAAGCGATGAGCTCATGCATGTATCATGATAGTCTTAGAGGTAATATTTACATGTTTTGTCATCTTAGGAAGTCTGCCACTATTTACATCATTATATCAATTTTCTCTGGTAGGTAGGCATGGATGGAAAAATCATTATGGACAAGTTGAAGATTATACTCCCAGAGTGGCTATCATCGTGCCTGCATGGAATGAAGAAAGTGTCATCGCCAATACTATAGAAAGGCTGTATGATATGGACTATCCCAAAGATAGATTAAAGATATATGTTGTCGATGATGCCAGTACAGATTCAACCCCAGAGATAGTCATTGACAAGCATCATAAATACCCAAACAATGTATTCCATCTTCGCAGAGAGAATGGAGGTCAAGGGAAGGCACATACTCTCAACCATGGTATCGACATCATTCTAACTGAAGAATGGACTGAAGCCATGTTGATCATAGATGCTGACGTATTATTTGAAAAAAGGGCATTACGTAAAATGGCACGCCACCTTGTAGATCCCAAAATCGGTTCTGTAACTGCTTATATCAAAGAAGGAAGTGTCCCTGGAAATTTTATAACCAATTTTGTTGCGTTTGAGTATATCACAGCTCAGGCAGCATCAAGAAGAGCTCAAAATGTTATGGGTGTCATGGCATGTCTGGCCGGTGGTGCTCAATTACACTCGAGGGAAAATATGATAGCCATAGGTGGTCAAATAGATACCTCCTCTTTGGCAGAAGATACTTTTACAACATTCAAGACTCAATTAAATGGACGCTTAGCCATTTTTGAACCTAATGCGATCGTATGGGCCGAAGAACCCGATGGGCCTGTTGGAATCTGGAAACAAAGGTTACGTTGGGCCAGAGGTAATGTTCAACTGACTAAAGCATTTAAACATGTATGGTTCAACAAAAAAGCCCATCCAAAACTTGGCTCTACTAAGTTTGGAATATTATGGTTTTCGATAATTCTAATGCCCGTATTTATGATGTTATCGACGATAGGATTAGTAAGTCTATTCTTCTTGAATTTTCCATTATCATGGTATTTATTTAACCAGTTTTGGATACTCAATTCTATAACTTATCTCTTTGTTACGTTCTTTTCTTTTCTAATAGACCCTCAGATAGCTAAGAGATCTTGGCTCCAAGGAATTCTATTTCCAGGTATAGTTTCATTGGTTATCATAGTGATTTCAATGATTCCTGGCTTGATGGATTCATTGATCGGATCGCTTGATAATATCCAATCTAATTTGAATTATACTAAGGCCGTTATCCTTTTCATGTATAGTTGGTTAGCCTTATGTATGATTCCTGCATATTACGCTTATCAAGTAGAGAAAAGGAAAGGCCCAAAATGGTTTAGCATTGTCTTGGTTGTCATAGCGGGCTTTGGGCCATTGCTATGTGCGATAACGGTACAGTCATATATCTCAGAATACAATAATGAAGAATTAAAGTGGGACAAGACAGAAAAGACAGGAAAGGTCGCACTAGGAGGATAAATCTCAACCAAGAACTCCTTGAAGACGCTGCCATTGAAAGACTTATAGGAATTCGACAGATAATTATTTCATTTATCTTAACCTGTCTTGTTATCGCAAGAGAGGCGCTATATCCATCTCATATTATCATCACAGAATTTATCAGTGAAGTCTATAGTTCTTTTGAGGTCTCTCTAAGAACATTAATAGTTATTCTATAACAAGTTCAACCTTTTCATCAAGTCGGCTTTCATAGTACGGCTTACTGGTACGATTTCATTATTTATAAGGATACTGGAGTCTTCGATATCCACTATTTTAGACATAGAAATAATAAAAGATCGATGAACTTTCATAAAATTATTAGGGTCCAGTCTCATCGTTATGCTCTTAAGTGTAGATCTTACGATATGCACTTTTTGGTCGTCCATCTTTAATAAAATGTAGTCTCCTTTAGCCTCAATAATCGATATTCTATCTACAGCGATCCTAACTAGTCGTTTATCAGTATTAACAAATATTTCTTTTTCATAATGATCAGAAGAATCCTTTGTAGTAATACCATTCTGTGCTACGGAGATCGCTCGAGATTCTATACGCTGTATAGCCTTCAAAAGTCTTGGTAGGGTTACAGGTTTTATCAAATAATCAGAGGCCTCTACTTCAAAAGCCTCCACAGCTCTATATGGATCACTGGTTGTAAAAATTACTTTGGCGTTATTATTCAAGGTTTTTAAATAATCAAAACCATCAATCTCAGGCATATGAATATCTAAAAATAGAATATCAAAATCTGACAAAATTTTTAATGCTGACATGGCTTCTATAGCACTTGAATAAACTCCCAAAACTTCTAAACCAGGCACTTTATCACAAAGTCTCTCTAAAGAGACTCTTGCCATTTTTTCATCATCAATTATGATACATTTCATTGATTCATTTTAACTATGTTCCTAATCTCTATATATAGGACACAGATTAATCCTGCCCCACCTCCATTTCAAAAATAGTTTAAGCTATAAAAAGGTCCAAATCGCATCGAAACAAGCATCATTCATGATGATGTTATGTATAGTCTATTTATAAGCACTAATATGGGTCTACATCAATAGAGATCATGACCCTCTTATAGTCGGTATGTGTCTTCAACAGACTCTTAGCATCTCGCAATATTAGTTTGACAGTTCTCAAGATATTGGCGTCTTTCTCAGATTTGATATTGATGACTTGTTGATACTTATTTCGAACACGTATAATCATGGGATCTACAGGATGTGAGCATCGATCTCCCAGTTTTTTATAGACTTCACTATAATAGAAGTTAGCAGCGCCTTTGACACGACTAAACTCTTTATGCTTAAACCATACGGTTATGAGATTAGCATACGGCGGATACTTATAGTCTCGTCGCTCTTTGAGCTCACGATTATAAAAGGTCTCATCTTCATTCTTCAAGACCTCTCTTAGTACAGGATGATCCGTCTGAAAAGCCTGGATTATGACCCTCCCCTTTTTATCTCTCCGGCCTGCTCTGCCACTCACTTGCTTGAGTAACTGATAGCTTCTCTCAGAAGCCCTAAAATCCGGATAAGAGAGTAGACTGTCAGCATTGAGCACACCGACTAATCCGATATTGTCAAAATCAAATCCTTTGGTAATCATCTGGGTACCAATTAAGATATCAATCCTGCCACTCTTAAAATCATCAAGAAGTTTAAACTGATTTTTCTTAGATCGAGTTGTGTCGTGATCAAAACGCTCTATTTTAAGATCCGGAAAAAACGCTCTTGTGACGTATTCAATCTTTTCAGTACCGCTTCCCATAAGTTGTACTTCTACACTGCCGCAGGCTGCACACGTATCTTTCTTATGCGTTCGATATCCACAATAATGACATTTTAGTTCATTGAACTTCTGATGATAGGTCAGAGTCACATCACAATTGACACATTCAGCAGCCCATCCACAAGTAGTACATTTAATCGTAGGTGCAAATCCTCGTCTATTCTGAAATAATATGACCTGCTGTCCTGCCTCCGTAGTATCTCGAATCGCCTCTAAAAGATCTTGTGATAATCCTTTCTTTACTAGACCTTTCTTATAAAGATCTTTTAAGTCTACGATCTGAATGAATGGCAAACTCGCATCACCATAGCGCTCGAGCATTGGGACATAAGTATACTTACCTGTCAAACAATTGTTATACGACTCCAAAGATGGTGTTGCTGATCCCAGGATAATATTGCCCTTATACATTGACGCTAGCTTAACGGCGGCATCTCTCCCTTGATATTTTGGATTGGGGCTCTCTTGTTTATAAGAGTTATCATGCTCCTCGTCAACTACGATTAACCTAAGATCAGCAAATGGCAGAAATAGTGAAGAACGAGCACCTATAAATAACTTACTTGCAAATCTGGCATTATTGAATACCTCAACCCTAATAGAGTTATTAATCTGACTATGAAACACATGTAATCTATCTCCTAAGTGGTCTCTTAATCTCTGAACTATCTGACCTGTAAGCGCAATCTCAGGCAGTAGATATAAAACTTGACCTCCTTGATCCAGTACATCTAAGATTAATTCAATAAACACTCTGGTCTTTCCACTACCTGTGACTCCATGCAACAATACAGGCTTATGATTTTCAAAAGAGGCTTTAATAATATCAACCGCCCCTTGCTGTAGCTCGGACAATCCTGTTAAAGTCTCTTTCTCAACCGAGATCATAGTATCCAAACGACTTACTTCTTTAGTATAAACCTCAACGATGCCTTTCTTGGCCAGTGCCGCTATAACCGAAGTATCAACCTGCGCCATCTCGGTGATTGCCTTCCTGAGCACCTCTGTCATTTTTTGATTTAGACTAAACAGAGACAAGAGCGCATTGGTCTGTCGTGGACTCCGCTGTGTCAATGCCAACGCCAGTTCCGGATTGTTCGTATAATTGTCCTTTATTTTGACAAAAGCTTCTTTCTTCTTGGAGTATTTTTCTATTAACTCTTCCTTGACTACGACGATACCTGACTCTACCAGAGATCTAATTAGTCCATAGACTGATTTTTTGTTAACTATGTCCTGTATAACTTGTATGGACAATTCATTTTGAATACTCAGGGCTTCACATATTAGATACTCTGATTCGCTTAACTCTTTAGTCATCCAGTCGATCTCATTATTGATCATCAACTTAGTTTCGCTAGACAACTTGAGTCCTGCGGGTAGTGCCACATTCATTACTTCTCCATGATAAGAACAGTAATACTTAGCCAACCAGTCCCAAAACTTTAATTGTAATGAGCCCACAATTGGTTCTGAATCCAATATCGATATAATATTTTTTGTTCTGACAGGAGGTTTGTCTGAGGTCAATTCTACAATGATCCCACTATATAGTTTTTTATTAAATGGAACCTCTACTCTTACTCCTACTATAGCCTCGTCGTGCATGTCAATTGGCACTCCATAAGAGTAAATCTGTGGCAAAGGCAATGGCAACAATAC
>CAZJHC010000136.1:0-9391 GCA_964545645.1 uncultured Saprospiraceae bacterium | reverse complement strand
CCCCCAAATGCTGCAGCCTCGATAGATTGTTGCATGGTTGAGCCACCTCCCACATCGAGCGTTAAGTCGATACCTCCGGATTTCCTATATATCGTCTTACCCCATCGTTCATCTTCCTTATAGTTAACGACTTCGATACACCCCATACTTCTGAGTCTTTCTGCTTTTTGCGGACTTGAGGTGGTCGCATAGATGCGAGCACCAGCAGCCTTGGCTATTTGTAGTCCTAATAGGGACATACCACCAGTGCCTTGGATGAGTACCGACTGTCCTGCCATGAGCCCTCCAGTATGTGTAAGACCATTCCAGGCTGTGAGTCCTGCACATGGTAGTGTCGCTGCCTCGGCATAGCTATAGCCTTTGGGGATTTTTGTCAATGATTGAGCGGATATAGTTGACATTTCACAGATATAACCATCCATAGTTTCTCCAGAGACTCCAGCTATTTTCATTAAGCCCGGTGTCCCTTCCATCCATCCTGGAAAAAAAAGTGACATCACCTTATCTCCCACCTTCCAATCCATCACATCTGGTCCTACCTCAACGATTTCTCCCGCACCATCAGACATAGGTATCCTGCCTGGCATGACGGGGATAGCTCCAACAGCCACGAGATAGTCGTGATAGTTTAATGAGGTCGCATGCCACCTAACGGTAACTTCCCCACTCTTGGGTGTTGGATCTGGCTTATCAATAATGGATAGATAATCGAGACTCCCAGATTTTGATACTACTACGACTTTCATAATATAGATTTGATTGAATGCTAATATCACAACTATATATTGAATCACGAGGCCATTAATTGACATTCTACCAGAGTCACTTATAAGTATCGATGTATAAATGGGTGGACATGATGAAATATCACTTTTCTCGAGGGTACTTACCTAATTGCGACAATCATTGATCGTATCAATCAAAAAAATGAAATTTTTAGACTACTCGCTTTTATTCGTTGTTATGTTACAACAACAACTTGATGAGGAGCAATTGAAAATATAAAATCGATCTAAGATCAAGATGTTCCATATATAAACTGCATCATAGTGTTAGCCTACAGCTCTGAGCCTCGCATCGTCCGTCTTACGACATTGAAGTTAAGAACTTATCGGCCTGCCTTTTTCAACTAGTAATAATCTAAGTCCTGCCAATTAAACTTATCTACTGGTGATCCATTTTTGTACATTGCCTCAATTAAATTTACATGCTGCCATTTTTTGGTGGCATTATTATTAATAACCAAATTCTACTTATGAAAAAAAGATTTACTCGACTATCTCTATTGTTATCAATGGTGACATTACTATCGATGAGTGCTTACGCACAATATACGGTTAGTGGAGTCGTAACCGATGATACAGGTGAGGCACTAATCGGCGTTAATGTATTAGTAGAAGGGACCAATTCTGGTACCGTTACAGATTTAGATGGTTCATACGCATTAGAGGTGACATCAGAAAATGCAACACTACTGTTTAGCTATCTCGGGTACGAGACACAGCGAACGAACGTCTCATCAAGTTCCAATGTGGCTAACGTCAGTCTATCGGAATCGTCTAGTACACTAGATGAGATCGTAATTACTGGACTGGCAACGACAGTAAAAAGAAAGAACTTAGCCAACTCTGTAGCCAGAGTGAGTGCCAAAGATTTGACAGGAATAACACCACAAGCAACCTTAGACGGAGCATTATATGGCAAGTTTAAAGGAGCAGAAATACGAGCAAACTCTGGGGCGCCAGGTGGTGGAATAGCATTCAAACTCAGAGGAGTTACCTCGATCAATGGATCTTCACAACCACTGATTATCGTTGACGGTATCTATTTGGATAACTCATCAATTCCAGGAGGACTCAATATCGTCTCTGCTGCCGCTGGTGGAGGAAGTACGTCTAATCAAGACAACCCTTCTAACAGGTTAGCAGATCTGAATCCAGACGATATAGCCTCAGTAGAAATCCTAAAAGGTGCATCGGCAGCCGCCATATATGGATCACGAGCATCAGGAGGTGTGGTAATTATTACCACCAAAAGAGGAGATGGAGGCAAGACTAATATAAACATATCACAGTCTATAGGTCAAGCATCACAACTCAACAAACTTGGAGTGCGTCAGTGGACTGAGGAGTCTGTGTTAGCGTCTAATTTTGCTGGAGATATCGATGTATTCAGAGCTGCTCAAGCGGCAGGAACCATACAAAACTATGAAGATATCCTTTATGGAAATAAGGCACTACTATCCACCACTAACATAAGCGCCACTGGAGGAAATGAAAAGACCCAGTTTTACGCAGGTGGATCTTACAAAGACGATGAGGGTATCGTTAATAATACTGGCTATAAGAAAGCTTCAGTAAGATTAAACCTTGACCACAATATATCAGACATCTTTGATGTAGCAGTATCGACTAATTATATCTGGTCATCAGCTGATAGGGGGTTCTTTAACAATGATAACTCAGGAACAACCATGGGGGTATCATTTACATCTACTCCTGCATGGGCTCAACTATTGCCTAACGAAGCTGGAGTCTTTCCAGCAAATCCGTATGCACCTTCCAACTTTTTGGAAACCGCAGCTGACGTGACCAATAATGAAACGATCAATAGATTTTTGGGAGGAGGAACTTTGACGGCTAAGATTTTAGAGAATGAAAATTCTACGTTGAAAGCTATACTAAGAGGTGGTGTTGATTTTTACAATCTCAATACAACGGCATTATTTCCTAATACACTACAGTTTCAAAGGGACGGCGCAGGACTCAATGGAGTTTCGGTTCAGGGATTTACACGTAACTTGAATACTAATATCTCGGCATTCTTGGTTCACAATCTTTACCTTGATAATGATATTTCTTTTGCCACGTCAGTTGGGGTAACTCAAGAAGATTTTAATAGAAATACCATTCTTGGAGAAGCTTCAGATCTGATTGGGTCACAAACCAACTTGGATCAAGCAGGTTCAAGAAATGTTACACAAAACAGGTTAATTCAGCAAGACAAAGGATTCTTTATTCAAGAAGAAGTCAACTATAAAGACCTCATAATCGCTACTATAGGTCTGAGAGCAGATAAATCTTCTAACAACGGAGATGTCAACAAACTGTTCTACTATCCTAAAGGTAACGTCGCATTTAACATACATTCGTTGAGTTCATGGAACAGTGCGAGTCCTATAACACAACTGAAAATTAGAGCGGCATATGGTGAATCAGGTAACTTTGCCAACTTTGGATCTAAGTTTACGACACTGACCTCTACTATAGTAGATGGAAGGGCAGGAGTATTTACTCCAGGACTACTGGGTAACGCAACAGTAGGCCCTGAGCGTCAAAAAGAAATAGAGTTTGGTGTAGATGTAGAGGTTAATAGGAGATTTTCATTGGATGCGACGTATTATATCAAGTCTGTAGAGGATCTATTATTAAATGCACAAATACCGACTTCATCAGGATTTTCTTCTCAAGTAACCAATGCTGCTCAACTCCAGAATAAAGGAATTGAGATAGGCTTAAATCTCGGTGTTATCAACACTAAAGATTTGAATTGGGGGTCAAGATTCAGTTTTTGGAAAAACACCTCAGAGGTTACAGAACTCTTAGTGCCTGACTTTACTACAGGAGGCTTTGCAGACTTCTTAGGTAATTTCTTAATCCAAGAAGGATTCAGCCCAACCACAATCATTGGAGTTGGCCCAGAACCAACAGTAGGATTAAATGGCGGTGATCCAACACTACAGGTGTTTGGTAATTCTGAACCAGATTTTCAACTGTCATGGTCTAACAACATTTCTTATAAAAACTTTGATTTCTCATTCTTATGGCATTTGAAGTCGGGAGGGTCCAACATCAATTTGTCAACGTTGTTATTTGATTTGAATAATACGACGCATGACTTCGATGACATGACCTTAGATCCAGAAGGCGCTATGAACAATGGAGACTTCAGACTTGCCAATCTTGGTGTTAATACTGACCCTTATATAGAGGATGCGGGATATCTAAGGTTACGTGAGATAGGTATCTATTATACCTTACCTGAGACCTTCTTGAACGGTGTTGGCAGATATACTATTGGATTCTCTGATAATAACTTGATCAACATCTTTGACTATAACAGTTATGACCCTGAGGTCTCAAACTTTGGTGGGAACGGACTTTCTACTGGCGTAGAAGTGACACCATTTCCATCATCCAAGAGATTTGACTTTCACTTCAAAGCAAGTTTCTAAATTATTGCACATTTAAATAATAGAAAATGAAACAAATCAAATATATACTCTTTCTCTCGTTAGTCATCGCTGCTGGGAGTTGTAACATAGACGATGTATCTAATCCCAATGGTTCCAGTATTCAAGGATTTGATACTGACGCCTCCAAAAGTGCCTTACAAACTCTAGTAACCGGCATTGAAGATCTTGCAAGACAAGAAATTGGATTTTACTATGATGTAGTCTCTATCGTGGGACGAGAGTACTACTTCTTCACTGGATCTGACCCTCGTTATACAGGTGAGGTTTTGGGTAAAGGAGCTTCACAACTCGACAATGCGGGATTCTACGGGACTCGACCATACTTAGGAAGATATCGGACTGTTAAGACGGCTAATGTCCTAATCGATGGTGCTACTAACTCGTCATTGATAACTACGGAGGAATTGAATGGCTATTTAGGCTTTGCCAAAACCTTTCAGGCATATGAGCTACTTATTGCAGCGACGCTTCAATTTGAAAATGGTATAAGAATAGATGTTAGCGATGCTGAAAACTTAGGACCATTCGTTGACTATGGCAATGCCTTGGCAGCAATACAGAGTTTGCTTAGCGAAGCAGCTGGTGATTTAAATAGTGCTGGTGGTTCTTTTCCATTTTCACTTTCATCTGCTATGGCAGGATTTAATACCCCTGATACATTTGTGACCTTCAATAGAGCCTTGGCGGCGAGGGTATCACTATATCAAGGCAATTCTTCTGAGGCCCTTTCTAACCTGACGGGATCGTTCATGGATTTATCTGGTGACTTGGATGTTGGTCCTGCAAGATTTTACTCCACTGCAGGTGGCGATTTTGCAAACAACTTGTTCAGAGTGCCTGATCAGGCTGATGCTATCATAGCGCATCCTTCATTTGTAGCCGATGCTACTGATGGAGACAGTAGACTGGGTAAGGTCCTTGAGAGACCGAGTGGTACATTGACTCTTGATGGTTTAAGTGGCGATTTTGATGTATGGGTGTATCAGTCATTAACTGATTTTGTCCCTTTTATGAGAAATGAAGAATTGGTGCTTATATATGCCGAGGCCAATGTAGGCTCTAATAACGCTGAAGCAGTAAGAGCTATCAACGTAATCAGAGCTAATGCAGGTATTGCAGCCTATACTGGCGCCATGGATAGCAATGCACTTGTCAATGAGATCCTTTATCAGCGCAGGTACTCCTTGTTTGGCGAAGGCCATAGATGGATAGACATGAGAAGGTTGAACCGCCTCAATGACTTGCCACTGGATCGTGTGGATGATGATGTATGGGTGCAGTTTCCTCGTCCAGTATCTGAAACAGAATAAATCTAAAGTTACAGTACAAACTTATATAACCCTTGTCACTCGTTGACAAGGGTTATTTTTTTGATCTATTAATAAAAATGATCAGTCGTACCTAACCAAAGGTGACTTTATAATCAATGATTGTAGTTCGACTTCAACGGCTAATTCATCTTCTTGGTGGAGCGTGAGGACCGCCATTCGTCTTGAGGATTTTGCTAAGCACACTCTCTCTAAAAATCTCAAAATCAGCATACTGACTTTCTGACAAAATCGACTTTATGTCTGTAAAGTGTTGTTTGGTATTTATGATTTTATCTATTTCTAAGGTGCTATACTCATGAAGGAGTGCTTCACTTGTGATTTGATCTAGGTCATCTCCCTGATCTATCAGTACTTTTTTAAGTAGGGATTGTTGTTCTTTATTGATGATTGATATTTTGTCATGATGGCTCTGAACTAACTTTAGGAATGACTCATGTTGTTGGTCATTGAGGTTCAGTTGTTCGTGGGCGTTGAGATGATTAGGTCCATCATGTCGAGGTGATGTGTGGCCAATATAAATAAAGCTTAACAATCCAATGTTCATAATAAATAGTCCAACGGTGGCATATTTGAAGAGCTGATTGATATTGATAGGGGTCATACTTCAAAGTTAGATATGAGAGAATAGGAATATATCTCTTCTAAACCATCGGTCTCAGTATTGAGGTTGTACTTTAGTAGATTGATGGCCATTATATTGGTGATTAATAAAGCCACTGTAGCGGCTACGAGCAGGCTCATTTTCCATGTGTCCAAATGAATTATGTTTTGATCCTTAAGTCTGCATTGAATTTTTTGAAACAGATCTGTAGATGGTAGTGCTCGTTGACTATGCTCCATGCTATGGATAACATTTTCTTGCCATTTTATTTTATCCTTCTGGTCCATTTTTTTTCCGTGTTTGTTATTTAGACAGTTTTATTTACTTATTCCTTCGGTTCGGATAGTGTATTTCTAATTGGTTTCTTAAGTTTCTCTTGGCACGTTGTAATAATGATTCGACTGCCTTAAGTGAAGTAGTCATTATTTCGGCTACTTCTTTTCGTGGCAGATGCTCTATATAGCTCATGATAAAGGCTGTCTGTTGCGTCTCCGGGAGTTCCTTGATCGCCTTAAAAAGCGCGATAGAATCCTCTTTGTTTTCGAGTAGTACTCCAGGATGAATAAACGATATTTGCTCGGTGGCGAGATCCATGGATACAGTTCTATTCGTTTTTCTTGACCTGATTTTGTTGAGAGAAGTATTAATAGCAATGCGATATACCCAAGTGCTAAAAGTTGACTGTCCTTTAAAGGATTTAAGATTTTTATGAATTTTTAAAAAGACATCCTGTGTCACCTCTTCAGCATCTGGTGTATCTTGTGTATAGGATAAAGCAGTATTGTAAACCAATGCTGCATATTGATCATATAACTGCTTAAAGGCGCTCTGGTCGCCAGCTAAAATTTTATGAATTATTACTTGAGTTTCATCAGACATACAACATCGACCTATTCTTCTCTTAGATCTTTAACCGGCAGTGCGACATTAGATCAGCAGAACATGAACGTTATTAAAGTGCTTATAGTCATTACTGTAAGTGTCTTTGGCCTTTCTTGTAACCATCAAGATCGAATAATTCCAGATGTTTCTGATTTTGCTTCTATACAGTTGGATACTGTTCAATTACAACTCAACAAATTGATAGAAGAAACCTCCGGTCTTGTCAAGATAGATTCGACCTTCTGGACACACAATGATAGCGGTGGGCAACCTGCGCTTTACCAATTTGACCCTGTCACTGGTGAGATTGAGCGAACAGTCTATGTGAATCAGGCCAAAAATGTCGATTGGGAGGACCTGACTCATGATGATCAGTACGTCTATGTTGGCAATTTTGGCAACAATTTTGGCAATAGAAAAAACCTCGGAATATATAAAGTGAGCATCGAGTCAATGATGACCAACGATCAGGTGGATGCTGAATTGATCACGTTTTCATATCCAGATCAGGAGAAGTTTTATAGCGGTTATAATCATAATCACGATTGCGAGTCGATGATCGCTTATGGAGATAGCCTATATCTGTTTAGCAAGAATTGGAAAGACAAGCAAACCAAATTGTATAGCCTTCCCAAGTCTCCTGGAGACTATAGTGCCAAGCTGCTGTCATCTTACGATGTCAGAGGAACCTTGACGGGAGCGACACTATCTGATAGTCTCGATAGACTGTTCTTACTTGGATATAATGCCGGAGACGGATTTGATCCGTTTGTATGGACCATTTCTGATTGGTTGGGCACTGATTTTTTGTCTGGAGATAAGGAACGTGTCAATATCCTCAATCGCCGACAGACTGAAGGAATTCTAATGTCAGATGATGAGACGCTCTATATCTCAGCAGAGCATGAGGGTGGGGGATATCCGATATTGTTACAAATGAAAGTTCAATAGATTAATTTATACCACAACATTGCTTAGATACTCTAAGAGATAAACAGACGTTGCTATAGATATGGTAGAGATAAGAAATGCGGCAACAGTATGTATCTTTCGTGAGCATGACGCTAATGGCTTGGAAGTACTCCTGCTCAAGAGAAATGAACAATTAAAGTTTGCTCCAGGAGTATGGGTTTTTCCTGGGGGACGTATAGAGGATGCCGATATGAGAGAGACAGGTGATATCATGGCTGGAGCGATCGTCGCTGCTCAAAGGGAGACACTCGAAGAAACGGGTTTAGACATTATCGTTGACCCAGACACTCATTACTATCATTGGACGACCCCAGTCGGAGGGCCACGGAGATTTGCAACATGGTTTTTTCATGCGCTGATAGAGGATAAGGGTTGCCCCGTAAGGATTGATAATAGTGAGATCGTAGATTACTCATGGGTGCAGATTGAGGACATCTTTACCACGGACAAGAATAGAGCGCAGCAGTTGTTACCACCGACCTACATCACACTCCAACGTCTTAAGGAGGTCAAGACGTATCAAGATGTCATCGATGAATTTGGCAGAACTGGGCCTATCACCGTGTCTCCTAGAGTGAGCTATACCGATGGGGTGTTCTGTAGCCTGTACCCTGGTGATTCTGGATATGCAGATGTTGACCCTCAACAGAACGATATTTTGCATAGACTCACGGGTGATATGCTTGAAGGGAAGTATCGATTCCATTATAGTAATGAGTGCTCAGTGCCGAGTATTACGGGTGGAGTGATGTTTTAAAATTATCTCAATGAAGACCCATAGACTTGGTCCAGTAAACTGGAGGTGATTATTGATCTCACCAAAATAATCACCTATTCATTTATAGGAAGATAGCCAATAGATCTATAGGCTGGAGTAGATTCTACCGCCACCGATCACATCATCACCCTCATAAAATACAGCAGACTGACCTGGAGCGACCCCTCTGACATTGGCTAAGAACTCGACTTTCATCTCATCTGTACCTTGTGGGTTGAGCTGTGCCATGACACCAGGATCATTATACCTTACCATGGTCCTGGACTCTGTACCTTTATCTACCGCAGCATACTTTTGCATATTGATCTCCTTGACGATCATACCATTGCGCATCAGATCTTGGGACTCACCGAGTACGACGACATTATCATGTGGTCTGATTTCGGTGACATATTTAGGAGTTTTGAACCCTCCTCCTAAGCCTTTTCGCTGGCCGATGGTATAGAACGGATAACCATCATGCTTGCCTATGATATTGCCCTGCTGATCTATGAACATGCCACCTGCTACTTGTTGCTCTAATCCCGGTACTCTACGCTTTAAGAATCCTCGATAGTCATTATCTGGTACAA
>CAZJHC010000135.1:0-9465 GCA_964545645.1 uncultured Saprospiraceae bacterium | reverse complement strand
ACTTAGGACCTACTGTCGCCAAACCTGATAAACTGGATGATACAGTTCCAGTTGAAGAATTGATCGGTACAAAATTCAATAAGGCCTTTGTAGGAACCTGTACCAACGGAAGATTAGAGGATTTAGCCGTAATGGCCAAAATCTTGAAAGACAAGAGGATACATCGTGATGTAAATATGATCGTTGTACCAGCCAGCCAAACCGTATATCTCGAAGCGTTGAGGGCGGGGTATCTCGAGACTCTCGTTATGGCAGGTGCTGCGATAGATACGCCAAGTTGTGCCGCATGTGCAGGGATTCATACTGGCGTAGCAGGAGATGGAGATATTGTACTGAGCGCTGGAAATAGAAACATGAGAGGACGTATGGGTAGCAAAAAAGCTGAAATATATCTGACTTCTCCGGCTGTAGTTGCAGCTTCTTCTGTTAAAGGAGAAATCACAGACCCTAGAACTTTTTCATGATCAGTTATAATACTGTCATATCATCCCAGAACCCAAACTCAGCTCTATGAAGCGGCGGACGTTTGTTAAATCAACAGGGGCATTAGCACTTACCACAAGTCTTGGGGTGACAAGTTGTACACCATGTACCGACGCTGAGTTCTTGATTCTCGGAGGTGGTCTTTCTGGTCTATACTTAGCACATCTATTAGAGGAGGCAGGTAAAGACTATGTTTTATTAGAAGGTTCTAATAGGTTAGGTGGGCGTTTATTTAGTCACCCAGAATTAGGAAGAGATGTTGGGGGTAGAGGCATTGGTGACAAGTATAGAGAGGTCATGGCCATAGTTGAAAAATTAGGTGTTGATGTATATGATATAACTGATATGGTCGGGGGACCAAGTGCCATCTATAAAAATGGCCAACTATTCCCTAATTGGGAAGATGCCAATAGCAATCCAAGTCGGATGGAGTTTTCCAAACTCGCTGGCGCTACAAAACCATCAAAACTTAGTGAATGGTATCAAAGGCCAGACTTAGACATACCATATGATCAGTTTCTAAGAAATTTAGGACATACTCCTGAAGAAATTGAGCTGATTAATATCAGCACCAATTACAATGATGTAGCAACGACATCCGCCATCAACTCCTTCCATAGCAGAGCGTTCAGAATGTACAATGGTACCAAAAGACTTTTCAACTTTACTGGAGGTAGTAAGAATTTCATCAATAAGATTGTACAAACCTTGAACCAAGAGGTACTTACAAACAAAATGGTGTCATCGATTTCTGAAAGTGGTGACTGTATTGTTGTAAAATGTGAAGATGGTACTCAATACTGCAGTAAGAAGGCGATTTCTACAATGCCATTTAGTACACTTAGAGATGTACAAATGGATATTGCTGTAAATACCAATCAATCAAAAGCCATCAAGGAACTGCCCTATACCAAGATCACTCAGATTCACCTACAAGCTGAGGAGTTATTCTGGGAGCAAGACGGTATCCCGTTAAGTATGTGGACCGACACTCCATTAGAAAGACTCATGTCAGTAAATGCTGACAAATCTAAAGGAGAATTAGTCTTTTGGGTGAACGGAAAAGGAACAGCATTTTTTGATAATATGTCGGACGATGAGATCTCCTCTTACGCCTTATCAAATCTCAAAAAAATGAGGCCGAGTACTGAAGGAAAAGTATCTTATGTAGGGACCCATAACTGGGGAAAATATAGATATAACAAAGGAGCTTATTGTGAATTTGGTGTTGGTCACGCAAGTTTATTTAAGGATATGATTAGACCTGCAGGCGATGTACATTTTGCAGGAGAACATACTGCTGCGGAATCGAGAGGCATAGAGGCTGCAGCAGCTTCAGCTAGAAGAGTATTTAATGAATTAGTCGCATAAATAGAACAAAAAATGATAAAAGGAAAATGTTGGGTTGCCGATGACTATGTGATGTCCTATAATATGATCCTTCAAGAATATTGGACCTCTCCGATCGAACCAGATGAGAATAGTAAATGGGTTATGGCTGGAGTCAAAGATGAGTTCAACAAAGAGAATGGTTTTAAAGATCAAGGATATACTTTCATCGTAGCTGCTCATAATTTTGCCGGTGGAGGAAAAAGCATTGAACATGTGGTTACTGGGCTTATGGGTGCAGGTATAAAAGCTGTTTTCGCTATAAGTTTTGCTAGACTTCAATTCAGGAACGCTATAAACTACGGATTACCATTCGTGACCTGCAAAGATCTATCAGAAGGTTGTACGACCGGTGATGAATTAGAATATGATCCTAACACTGGATTAATTAAAAATCTTACCAAAGGCACCTCTTTTGACTCGGTTCCGGCAGCACCTTTTGTTGCCGAGGTAGGAGCCGCTGGGGGCTTGATGAATTATGTTAAAGCCAAATTGGCTAAAGGAGAAACAATAGGATAAGGCAGAAGATGAGAGCAAATCAATTAAAAAAGAGAATTAAGGACGGAAAAGCTTGCTACGGAGTAATTGCACCTACCACCGACCCCGTTATCTGTGAATATGTAGGGCTCAATGGCTTTGATTATTATATGATAGACGGTGAGCATGGCGGTATATCTATATCAGATGTAACCAATCTGGTCAGAGCCTGCGAAAATGTAAACTGTACACCTCTCGCAAGGATCAGGAGCGTAGACGAAAAACTAATTCTACAATATATGGATGCCGGAGTTATGGGAGTCATGATGCCGACCATCAATAATGCCGATGATGTCAAGCGCTTAGTGGCAGCCATTAAATATCCGCCAATGGGAAATCGAGGATTAGGACCTGTAAGATCAAGCGATTATATGCAGGGACCTATGAGCCAGGCTGAATATGTAAGCTTTTCAAATCAAGAAACCTTGGTACTACCTCAAATTGAAACTGTCGAATGCGTCAATAACTTAAAAGATATCTGCGGCATAGAAGGCGTTGATGGATTCATTATCGGACCAAGAGATCTAGCTATGTCTATGGGCTATTATGATGGGCCTGGACATCCTGAGGTCAAGGATATGCTTAGAAGCATTTTTGATACGGTCTTAGAGCACGGTAAGTTCTACGGTACAGTAGCTGGTACCGCTGATAAAGCACAAGAACTTATCGACGGTGGAGCAAGTATGATACTCAATTCTGTCCAAGGCTTGATGAAGGTATCTGCCAAATCTTTTCTTACAAATAGACAATCTTAAGTATAGAACTAACAAAACATCAAAATATGTCAGCACTAGTAGTACTCTTTAACTTGAAAGGCAACGCCTCAAAAGAAGCTTATGAACAATGGGCACAAACTACAGATGTGCCCACAGTAAAGGGTTTAAAGTCTATTGACGACTTTAAGGTATATCGTTCAATGGGCATGTTAGGGTCTGAAGCAAAACCTCCTTACGAATACTGCGAAATTATCGAAGTAAATGACATGGATGTATTTGGAGAGGAAGTAGCTACTGAATTGATGCAAAAGGTGGCAAGTGAGTTTCAAGAATTTGCCGATGGCCCAATATTTATTCTATCCGAACAATTTGCTTAACAATGTTTGATCTCCAAGGAAAAACGGCGATAGTTACCGGCTCAGGTCGAAAAAAAGGAATCGGCGAAGCAATTGTAAAAAATTTAGCCATGCACGGTTGTAATGTCGTGGTGACAGACATAGGTGTGGCATCTGGATCTAACTTCAGTGAAAGTCATGTTGGCACTACTGAGGAGATGGATCAAATAGTGAACGATATAAAAGCAAATGGTGGGCAAGCAATAGCAATCCCTTGTGACGTCCGTAGATCAGATCAAATAGAAAATTTAATACATAGCACTATTGATAGTTTTGGTTCATTGGACATTATGGTTAACAATGCAGGTGTAGGATATATTATGGAGCCATTCGAAGATTTTAAAGAGTCTAGTTGGGATGCGGTCTTAGATGTTAACTTAAAAGGAGCTTTCCTCTGTTCGCAAGGTGCGGCACGTCAGATGATTAAGCAAGGTACAGGAGGCGCTATCATCAATATAGCAAGTCAAGCGGCAAAAAGTGGTTTCCCTTTTGCAGCAGCGTATACCGCATCTAAACATGGAATGGTCGGTCTAACAAGGAGTAACGCAGTGGAGCTAGGGGCTCATAAAATAAGAGTTAATGCCGTATGCCCGAACCATATCACAACTGGACTTGGTCACTGGCAAAACAAATTCTTTAGTGATAAACTTGGGATGGATTATGACAGCTATCTACAAGCGATTGTTGACAAGAATCCTTTGGGTCGAACTGGTTTAGTGGAGGATATAGCTAAGGCAGTAGCTTTTCTTGCTTCAGATCAAGCCTCCTACATCACCGGAGAAGCTATGAATGTTAGTGGTGGAGAAGAATATCATTAAAAACACCCGTTATAAGAAAGTTAAGATGTGATTATCCTGCTTTAAACAGTTCACATCAAGAAAAACAAACTGATGAAATTAGGTATAGACATAGGAGGAACTTTCACTGATCTCGTACTATTTGATGATCAAAATGAAATCCTAAAGTTCGCAAAGACACTGACGACTTATCCTGACCCAACACAAGGCATTTTCAACGGTATAGTTGAACTGCAGGACAGATTTGACATGAAGGTTGCTCAACTCGAAGCTATCGTGCATGGCACTACCTTAATTACCAATGCAGTAATAGAACGCAAAGGCTGCAAAACGGCTTTCGTAACTACTAAAGGATTTGAGGATATACTTGAAATAGGTCGCGAAATGAGATATGATATCTATGATCTATTTCTGACCATGCCCAAACCCTTAGTGCCAAGAAATTTGCGCTATGGATTGACAGAGAGAGTTGACACCCATGGAAATATCTTAACTCCTCTTGACAAGAGTGAGCTCAAAGCATTAGGTCAAAAGCTCACTGCTGAGCATATCGAGGCAGTTGGAGTATGTTTCTTAAATTCATTTGCTAATACAGATCATGAACGTCAGGTTGGTGACTATCTAAGACAAGAGTTTCCAGATATTTTTTTCAGTCTTTCATCTGAAATAATGCCTGAGATTAGAGAGTATGAACGTAGTTCTGCTACCGCAATGAATGCTTATGTACAACCCTTAACTGATCAATATCTAAAAAAATTAGAAACAGAGCTTAGGAGCAATATGGGATTCGTTGGCAAGTTACTCATTATGAACTCTGCAGGTCGACTGACGACTATAGATGGTGCAAGAAAATCACCAATACAACTCCTCGAGTCTGGCCCAGCTGGAGGGTCAATGGCTGGTGTTTATTTTGGCAAGTTGAAAAAGAAAGAGAATCTTCTATGCTTTGATATGGGGGGTACCACAGCCAAGGCGTCATTGATCTTTGAAGGAAAACCAGAAATCACCAATAATTTTGAAGCTGGAAGAGTCAAGCGATTCAAAAAAGGTAGTGGACTTCCAGTTAGGATTCCTGTAATAGATATGATAGAAATAGGTGCTGGAGGTGGTAGCATAGCCCGTGTTGATAATCTTGGATTATTGACTGTTGGACCTGACAGTGCGTCATCCACTCCAGGACCAGCTTGTTATGATCGAGGTGGGAATATGCCAACTGTAACTGATGCAGATCTTGTATTGGGTTATCTAAATGACAAGTTCTTCCTTGGTGGCACCATGAATCTCAGTAAAGAAAAAGCTCGCCAAGCCATAAAGAATAAAGTAGCAGACCCTCTTGGCATCACTGTAGAAGAAGCTGCTATGGGTATACATAAAATCGTCAATGAGAATATGGCTAATGCGGCTCGGGTGCACATCCTTGAGAAAGGAATGGATCCAAGGCATTTCAGTATGATAGCATTCGGCGGAGCTGGGCCGGTCCATGCATTTGGCGTGGCAGGCTTAATCAATGCGCCACAGCTGATAGTACCTGTCGGAGCAGGAGTTACTTCAGCCGTTGGCTTCTTATTATCACCAGTCGCACAAGAGGATATACATAGCTATATCATGACTCTTGATGATCTTGATTGGAACCACGTCAACCAATTCTTAAGTGATATGGAACATAGAGGAAAACAGTTTCTCATAGATTCAGGAGAACGAATTCAAAATGCTCAAATTGAACGAATTGTAGATATGAGATACGAGGGACAAGGACATGAAATATCGATTGATCTACCCGATGGAACACTAAATGATCTAAGTATACCTGAGATTAAAAAGCGTTTCAAAACTGAATATGAATTTAGATTTGGCCGTAGCATCGACAATGTACCACCACAGATGGTCACTTGGAAAGTATTAGTCAAGGGAGAGGTGCCTACCATAAGCGTTAAACAAAATGAATTTGCTAATAGTAGCGAACCAATCCTTAAAGGATATAGATCTGTTTACTTTGAGTCTCTAGGATATATAGATTGTCCTGTATACAATAGATACTCTATGACTCAAGCATTTGATGAATTGGGGCCAATGATCATAGAGGAAAAGGAAAGTACAACAGTCGTCGGTCTCAATAGTAAAGTTTCTATTGACCAGTATAAGAACATCGTAATCGACTATCTATGAGCAAGAAATTTGATATCGTTATCATAGGGGCTGGTACTGCTGGAATGGCTTGTGCTATAGAGGCAGCTTCTAGAGGTGGCCAAGTTTGCCTCATAGAAAAAGATGATCAGATAGGAGGAGCCATGCACTGGTCAGGAGGACATATGAGCGCTGGAGGCACCAGACTCCAAAAGAGAAATGATATAGATGATAGTATAGATGATCATTATAATGATATAATAAGGATAAACGGCAGCTCTGGAGATCTAAAGTTAATCAGAAAGGCAGTTATAGAAGCCCCTATAACCTTGGACTGGCTAGATGAGTTAAATTTTCCGTGGGCTCCAGAATGCCCAAGAATCATCTATGGACATGTCCCATATACTAAGGCACGAACTCAATATGGTGTGAATAAAGCGATCTCGATATATGAGACTATTCTTCCAGAATGGAATAAGTATGTGGCATCAGAAAATATTACGATTCATCTCAGTTCCACCTTTATAAGAATGGATGATGAAATGAATAATCTAAAAACGGTTTTTTATCAAACATTATCTGGAGAGAAAAGTGTTACAGGTCATCACATAGTTTATACCGCTGGGGGGTATGGCAGCAATCCAGAATTCTTTAACGAAAAGCATCCTGGAACCCCATATAATAGCAGTACCTATCCGATGGCTACAGCTGAGATTCAGATGTACTTAGAATCCAAGGGAGCTGGATTTAGAATGGCGGATTTACACCTTCCAAGTTTAGGGGGAATAGAACTTGAGCCCGGTAGTGGAAGGTCCAATTTTAATGAAGCATGGGCTATGGTATTGACCTCTGTATACCGCCAACCACGAGATATATATGTCAACAGCTATGGAATGCGATTTTTGGCAGAAGATGAAGAAAATGCAGATATAAGAGAACGAGAAGTTGTTAAGCAAGATGAATGGCACTTTTGGGTAATCTTTGATGAAGAGAGCTTAATGGAAAGAAATCCAGATGGCTCAGAGAATCCTATAATGATCGGATGGACATCAGCACAGATAAAAGCTGAAGCGGTCAAAAATAAAGCCATTTTCGAAGCATCATCAATTGAGGAATTAGCACAAAAAACGGGATTACCCTATAATAATCTTGCTAAAACGATCGACGACTTCAACAATTACGTCGATAATGGCCAAGATCCTGACTTTGGCAGAACATATCTTGAAAACAAAGTTTCTAAAGCACCCTATTATGCGATAAAAGTGTTTGCATCTTTGTTAGTCACTTTTGGAGGTATCACAGTAAATGATTCTCTTGAAATTTTGGACCAAGAAGGCATTGCAATGAAAAATTGCTATGCAGCTGGGGAGATCATCGGATTAGGAGCTACCAGCGGAAATGCCTTTTGTAGCGGGATGGCGATTACCCCAGCACTAAGTTTTGGCAGAATATTAGGCAGAAACTTAATACCTTAATATTTAGGAAGATTTGCGATCAATGCAAACAATTAACAAAATTAATAATTAACTTAGTTAACTATTATAAAGCGATATAAGTTGATTTCTACAATAGACACTTTTGATCCTATTACTTTGTCCATATTATGGTCCAGGTTGATCAGTATTGTAGATGAAGCAGGGACCACTCTACAGAGGACATCATTCTCCACAGTAACGAGAGAGTCTAATGATTTTGCTGTAGTCCTAATGGACTCAGAAGGTAGAGCAATAGCTCAAAGCAGTATTTCAGTACCTTCTTTTCTTGGAGTATTGCCAATGCTTACTAAGGCATTGATCAAAGATTACTACCCACTAGAAGAGTGGAATGAAGGAGATGTAGTCATGACCAATGATCCATGGCTATGTGCAGGTCACAAACCAGATATTGGTATCGTCTCCCCAATATTCTATGAATCAATTCTAATAGGTTTCATTGGCACTATAGCGCATAGCCCCGATATGGGTGGAGTGCTGTGGGGTGCAGGGTCACGTGACCTATATGAAGAAGGGTTGATGGTACCACCTACTAAGCTCATTTTAGAAGGAGCACCGAATCGAACCTTATTTAGAATATTAGAAAGTAATGTTAGGGCACCACTACAAACCATCGGAGATATCAAAGCACAGATTGCGGCTAACGACCAGGGCATAAAGTCTTTGCACAAGTTGATGAAGGAAAACAATCTTCAAGATCTCAAGGCTTTGTCAGATGCAGTGATAGATGCATCAGAAAAATCTATGCGCAAAGCGATATCCGAAGCTAAAGACGGAACATATAAATACGCATATGAAACAGATGGTGATGGTGAAGGCAATGGATGTCGCTTTGAAATAGCCATTACCATTGACGGTGATGAGGTGTTATTAGATTACGAAGGGACCTCAGGGCCCCACCCTCTCAGTATCAATGCTGTTAGAAATTACACCTATGCCTATTCGGCATACCCTGTTAAATGCGCTTTTAGTCCTGACGTTCCTAATAATGATGGGGCATTTAAGGCTATAAAAATGAAAGTTCCAGAGAATTGCCTATTGAACGCCAAAAAACCATCACCCCTTGGAGCGAGAAATATAACTGGCAATATGCTACATAGTGTAGTCTTTGGGGCTTTGTCAAAAGCAATTCCCGATAAGATTCAAGCAGATTGCGGTAGCGCTTGTTGGTGTATCGTACTTAATGGCATACATAAAGGAAAAGAGTATGTAGAGTATTTCTTTTTAAATGGAGGCTATGGTGCTAGGCCTTCAATGGATGGTGAGAGCGTTCTGAGCTTTCCAACTAATGTGGCCAATGTTCCTATAGAGGTTCTCGAAAATGATGTTCCAGTTCTTGTCACCAGAAAGGTTTTGGAAGATGGTTCAGGAGGATTAGGTCAATATAGAGGAGGTCTGGGTCAGACATTCAGCTTCAAAAATATCAGTCAAGAACCTTTGAATATATCTATACTGACAGAAAAAACTGCAACAGTAGCCAAAGGTGTATGTGGTGGGGAGGATGGCAAAAAAGGGAGTATAAAAATTATCC
>CAZJHC010000134.1:0-9558 GCA_964545645.1 uncultured Saprospiraceae bacterium | reverse complement strand
CTATTAATGTAAAATAGAAAGAATAAGACAAACTCTAAACCTACCTCTTCCCAAACCGATACTCAGTAACAGATTCATATACTTCTCCAGGCCTTAGCACTGTACTTGGGAAGTGGGATTGATTGGGAGAATCAGGATAGTGCTGGGTCTCGAGACAGAAAGCTGAGCGCTTTAGATAATTGGTTCCACCTTTCCCAATTATGCCATCCAAGAAGTTGCCAGTATACAACTGAACTCCAGGTTCTGTAGTCCACACTTGCAAAACTATCCCTGTCGATGATGTACTGGCTGTTGCAATATGTCTAAATGAAGAATCTGGATTATCAATAACCCAACAATGGTCATAACCAGTGCCATTGACTAATTGTTCGTTTTGTAAAGCTATGTCTTTACCTATAAGTTTAGCTTCTCTAAAATCGAAAGGTGTATCCTGCACAGGCACTAACTCTCCCAAGGGTATAGAATGCTCATCTATCGGAAGATAATGATCACCATCAATCTGCAGCTCATGATCTAATATACTCTTAGGGTCGTCTCCGAGGTTGAAATATGAGTGATTAGTCAGATTCAATACGGTGGCTTTATCTGTCACAGCATGATACTCTATAAGGAGTCCATTTTGTTCTGTGAGCGAATAGCTAACCTTACAAGCCAGGTTACCTGGATATCCCTCTTCTCCATCCTTACTCAGATATGATAACACCAACTTAGGGATGTCTTGACTCTCATCAACCCTGGCATCCCAAACTACTTTATCAAATCCAACTGTGCCGCCATGTAGGTGGTTGGGGTCATTATTAGTAGCTAATGTATAGGTCTGATCGTCAAGAGTGAACTTGCCACCAGCGATCCTATTACCATACCTCCCGATGATCGCTCCAAAGTATGGATGGTCATTGTGATATCCTTGTAGGCTATCAAAACCTAACACCACGTCATCCAATCCACCCTGCGCATCTACTACTTTGAGAGATTGTAGGATCCCGCCATAAGTTATGATTCCTGCTTCGAGACTTTGATCCTTACGCAGTGTATAAAGGTCCACATCTGTACCATCCGACAATTGGCCAAAAGTGGCTCGCTCAATAGTATATTGCCCAGATATAGGCGCAGTGTTCTTTGTCATATTAGAGTCGCAAGATACTATCACTCCTGACATAACAATGACGAGTGACTGTAACCATTTAAATTTACTATTCAACTCTAATGCAACCTTGAGGATCTATCATAAATGTAGCACCTACTTCTACCTCAACACCAGGGAGTAACTCTGTAATAGGTACAGAGAATCTAAATGAGCCATTAGAGATAATATTATCAAAACTAATCAAATCCTGTGCGGTAATCGTATAGGTATCTGGTTGTACTAATTGATTATCGAGTTGATCTTGTAGTGTCAAGGTCACGGGACATCGATGAGCAAGATTACCATCATTAATAATGAGCACATAATTATCTTGATTGGTAAGCTCCATCTCAATAGTTACATCAAATGTATCTAAGGTATACGGATCATACTGAGCGACATCTCCATCAATCAGTAGTATGGTATCAATGCGAATCAAAGAGTCCAAGCCTACAAGACTATCTATAGAAAAATCTACTAAATCATCAGGGACACCTTGCGCCACTTCTATCAATCGATTATCAATATCTATGACAATAGGCTTAGGGTCTATTAGTACCTGTCCAGGCTCGTATTGCGGTACATATTTATTAGTATAAAAAGTACCTGGGATAACATATTGATGTCCTGCATCGTATCCCGTAAGTATATTAATACCTATGAGGTCAGTAACCTCGGATTCATCTCCGACCAGAGCCGCTGTATCTTCAAAAGGATCACCCACTGGATCTCCTTCAGAATTAACAAGCGACAGTCCATTAACTAATGCCAAACCATTAGAAAGAGTCACAGAATTGCTGTTAACCAATGCCAGTCCATTGACAAGAGACAAGCCATTAACGGTAGCATAGCCGTTAACCAATGATAAGCCATTGACCAAAGGTTCTGCATTGACTAAAGACAAAGCGTCAGACAACACTGAGCCATCTGTTAAATTAGTTTGATTGACGAGAGAAAGTCCATTGACAAGACTGAGGGCATTAACTAAAGATAGTCCGTCGACCACCGCCACACCATTGACTAAGCTTAGCCCATTGACAAGTGATAAGGCATCCGTCAACGCATCAGAATCAGCCAAAGCTTCAGCACTAATAGTCCCATTGGCATTAACTAATGCCAAGCCATTAACTAGCCCAAAACCATTGACTAATGAAAGTCCATCTGTCATTCCTATACCATTGACCAGCGACAGAGCATTAGTCAGTCCGATACCATCATTAAGATTGAAGGCGTCAATAAGGTCTGAGGTATTGACCAATGCCAAGCCATCCGAGAGAGTCACACTCTGAGGTTCTGTACCTGCTTGTGATAATGCGTCTTCATCTACAGCAGCCAAGCCACTCAAGAGTAGTGCGCCTTCATTATACTTTATATCAAACACTACGGAATCAGGGTTCTGAACTCCAGCTTGATGTAGTGCCATGACCAGCTCAAATGCACCAGGAGTATACAGTCCCATCAAGTCGCTTGTCATGCCAGCTGATATTTCTTTATACTGTATCCCATCAACCAAGACAAAATTATCGACCAATCGCAAACCATGGACCAAAGGCATGGCATCTAATATTCCGTCATTACCATCTAATATTCCTCTAAATCTGAGCGCAGCAATCAACTTAGGTGCCGTAGTCAAGAATAGACTATCAATTAGCTTAAGTGCTGGGGCTATAGGGTCCTCTGCGTGATCTTCAATAGTATTGACTAAGGCCAGACCATTAACCAAAGCCAAGCCATCGACTAAGGTGACCCCATTAACTAAGGACAAGGCATCAGCGAGTGTAGAGCCATTGCCGGTAGCATTGACGAGAGAAAGTCCATTGACAAGCGACAAGCCATTGCACAAAGCCACAAAATCTGTGATCCCAAACTGCGGATTATTATCGATAGCCGTTGCTTGATTGACCAATGCAAGACTATTGGTAATGTTTTGTGCTTCGACAACTCCTATCTCATTGACAAGAGAAAGGGCATTGACCAAAGACAAGCCATCCGAAAGTACCGTACCATTGACGAGTGAAAGGGCATCCGTTATGGTGGATCCATTGACTAAACCCAGCCCATTAACCAGGGCTAAACCATCGACAACAACGTATCCAGTAGACATTTGTGCGCTATTGACAAGTGCCAAACCATTGACAAGAGAAAGGGCATCAGTAATAGTTGCTCCTGACATCAATGAGCCTGCATCGATCAATGCAATGATCAGACTGTCCTGATGGCTTAATACCATATTAGCAAAAGCCTCATCAATGCATGACATAGATCCCAACAGTATGTCTTCGACAGAAAAATCATCAACGAGAGCGACCTCCTCAGCAAGTATGTTTCGATATGTTTGTTCGATATCAGCAGTGACCAGAGCAAGACGAGCAGGGTCGAAATCTCCCTCTGTTATATCATATTTAAAGGTGATGTCAGGAAGACTATCCCCATAAGTAATCCTTATAGAATCTGGAGTAATCGTAATAGGTAAAGGCTCAATCAACAGTGCGGCTGGAAGAAAGCTGAAATCGAAGGTATTCAATATAGATTGATCAATATTATCCAATTCTGCTGTCAGCAAAAAGGTTCCTGGTTCAGATATCAATGGGATGACCGAAGTCTCAAAATTAAGATCCAACGTATCCAATCTAAAATTGGCAATTGTCATTGAATCAACACCATTAACTCTATATCCCAAACTATCAGGAAGGTCCTCACCAAAATAAATTATCTCATTGAATGGCTGAAGGGTGACGACAGGCTTAATGTCTTGCATTAAAGTAAAGCTATTTGATTCGCCCCCGTCGAGCAGAGAATTAGTCAAGGCCGCCGTAGTCACCTTTAGTTGAGTAACATTATCTCCATTAGCTGGAAACATAACCTGGATAACACTATCACTATTGACCGTGGCAGGCAACTCAATATTGCCATATAACACCTTTGAATTTTGACTAAAAAACTCCCCTTCAATAGTTAGAATAAATGGATCCTGACCAATAATCTCTCCTTGAGGTATGTCATAGCCAGTGACCTTAGGGATAGGAGTGGCGAACTGCCTAAGGGCCGTCATTAATTGGATAAAGCCTGGCCCTGAAGCTATATCATACCCATTGGGGCCCATATCTATGGCAGTTTGCTGTATACCACTAAGTGCTTGAGACTTTGTAGTACCCTGACCCAAATACAATTGTCTTCCCTCCATCAGTAGTGCGATCGCCCCAGCTACATGAGGTGCGGCTGCTGAGGTGCCCGAAAAATTAGGTAGATTGTCGCCATCAAAATCTCCTACACCACCGAGATCTACCGTAGTATTAACACCATTGGGTGCCATTATATCGGGTTTCATTCTATCTACTCCATCGATCGGAAGACCGCCACGAGAAGAAAATGAAGCTGGAGATAGGGCATTCCCAAATTCAGGCGTATTGGAATACAAGACAGCACCCACCGAGATCGCATTGGCAGCATTGGCTTGGCCTACTATCGTGGAGCGTCCAGATACATCGTAATATTCATCAATCGTCACTCCACTATTTCTAAAGAAGATATATTTGAAATTTACAGGTGCCGCTGGAGAGCTGTTGGACTTGGTAATTACGATGTTAGTATTGGTACTATCGGTAACCAAAAAGTCCATGATCTCGATAGGATCATTACCAATGTTATCACTATTGTGGGCATACCTAACGAATAGATTATCATCTATGAGATGGATGTCAAGATCGTACTTGGCACCACCCTCTCCTAAAGAAAAGAAGTCATCATCCCATTGTAAAGCGACGGTATAGTTGCCTGGCGCTAAACTGATCTGTTGATAAACATCTCCACTCCCACTAAAGTCATGAGGAGCACTCAGAGAATCTACTGGAAAAGGCAGGTCAACATTCGGCTCTACATCAAAAGAACCTGTATAGGACAATGCTCCATAATTGCCCGCAGCGGAGACGTATATCTTGCCCGCATTATGTACCTGCTCAACAGCCTGCGCTACTATTCCGTCTTTGAAGAAAGGTTCTGTTATATAGGTTATATCATCGACAATGATATCGCAACCTACATTGGCTAAATCAATAATACCGGAAGCAAAATTGCCTGGGCTGAAAAACCCGGTTGTAAATGCCAATTCTGAGCCCGGTGCTACATCATGTATGATCTGTAACATTGCTCGACCTTCATCCGTTGGGCTGGGCAGGTCAATACCATCTAAGATCACCTCTACGCCATCAATCGGTAAATCACCTGTTTGTATATCATTGTTATTAGGAAATTTGGCAGCGTAGCTATCTGAAAGCACCCCAATTTTTACGCCTGCTCCTGTAAGTCCATAGCCCTCTTTCACTTGATCCGAGGTCTGCGCTCGATCACCTTGAGAGGTAGCAGCACCCACATTTACAAGAGGTTTATAAAGTGGTCTAATATTTTCAATGATAGGATCAAGCAACTCGAGCATAACCAATTTATCAATGGGAAAGTAACCCGATATAATGGTACTCTGAGGTCCATTATCCAATCTATTGGTCATTCCCAAAGTAGCTAAAGCTTGGGCAGCCTGGATAAAGTTTTCTTGAGTAACCAACACATCTATCAAAACAGAATCTCCTGAAAACTGAAATACGTTAGTCTCCAAAGAGTCTGGATCTATATTAAATTCTGTCAAGGTGACAAGCGGAGATTTGAGGACACCGTCTGGCTTTCCATCGGCAGGCAATGGCACAGTTGGGATAATGACAGGTGTTTCTATATTTAATGAGATTGTTAAATCCTGAGTTGGTCGATCATCTATGGCACCCACCCTAAAATAAAAATTACCTGTTGACAGATTGGGTGAAGCACCACTTAGGCTGATCTGTAATCCACCACCTTCTATTTCTATGGCTAACAATTCTCCGGCGGTCACCAGAGGAGGGTTATCAAATACGAGCGTATGCGCAATAGAGTCCTTTGTGATCTGCAAAGAATCTACAATAGGTGTAGACAGAGTTGCAGTCATCGGTACTGTCCCTGGACCTATTCTCAATGCAACTTTTTTAGTTGGAAAAGCATAAGCGCTTGATGTATAAAACCTAACACTACGTAACTCTCCGCTTTCACAAACTTCGAATGTTTGCCCTACTCTTGTACAGCCACCACAGTTAGAGTTGACATTTTGATTTTCGAGGGTACAGTCTGCATTAAGATGACCAGAAACTATTAACCCAAAAAAGAAGAATATCGTTCGGAAACGAATGACAATGTTAGGGTGTTTCATACTTATTTTATGGGTTCTTCACATAGTAGTACCAAAGGTATGCCAGTTTACTTATCTATAAATCACCATCAATAGGGATTGAATCTTTGTAATAAACATTTAACTATTTCCTTGGCTCAATAAATTATCGACTATTGATCAAAGACTGGATATATCCAATCGACACGATAATAATTATCATGAGTTACTCAACTATATCCCGGCAGAAGGAAGGGCAAATGCTTATAAACTGCTCTCGATGAAAGTGTAATAATTATTGCATAATAGTACATGTCAAATGACCGTCTTGGGCTTAATTTTACTCAAAACGATAGTACTATGTCGAAGACATTCGCATCTCAGGGAGATCTAGGAGAAAAGAAGAAGTCATTCGTAGAATTGGCAAAAGGAGCCTACGGATATACTGCAGAGGGAGATCCTAATAGTGGCGTGATCATCGGTGATGATGCTGTCATGGTCATAGAAGCCCAAGCAACGCCCAGAATGGCAGAAGATGTTATTGCAAAAGTTCGATCCGTAACCGATAAGCCGATCAAGTACTTGGTCTTAACGCATTATCATGCGGTACGTGTTTTAGGTGCAGAAGCCTACAATGCAGACGAAATTATTACCTCTCACAAGACTTGGGAGATGATCATAGAACGTGGTAAGCAAGATTGGGATTCCGAATTTGGACGATTCCCTCGATTGTTTAGAGGGCATGAAAGCATCAAAGGGTTGACTTACCCAACAATGACCTTCACAGATAAAATGACCGTAGACTTAGGGAATAAGAAAGTAGAACTCATACATATTGGTGAAGGACATACTCGTGGTGACATAATAGCGTGGTTGCCGGAAGACCGTGTATGCTTTGCTGGGGATTTAGTAGAATATGGTGCTACTCCCTACTGTGGAGACGCTCAGCTTAAAAACTGGGCAGGCACATTGCAGCGACTCGCTGCTATTAAACCTAAAGCTATGGTTCCGGGAAGAGGCGAAGCATTGACTACGGAATTACAATGCCTCGAAGCGATCAATGGTACTGCAGCGTACACTTCGATGTTGTACAATCAGGCGTTGATGAGTGTGACCGCAGGTGAAGACTTAAAAACATGTTACAATAGAATGTTAGAGACCATGACTCCAAAATTTGGACATTGGGTCATATTCGAACATTGTATGCACTTCAATGCAAAGCGAGCATACGATGAGGCCAATGGAATCGAACATCCCGAAATCTGGACAGATGAGATCGATATAGCTATGTGGAAGAAATTAAATGCATAGTTATGGCTTGGGTAAAACCAAAAACATATACGAATCCAATATTTCATTATAAAAGATCCGCTGATCAAGATGCCAAAATACCTAATCGACATCAGGTGGTTATAGTGGGTGGTGGACCCACAGGTTTAGTCGCAGCATTGGACTTAGCGCAGCGAGAGATTCCAAGTGTTATTATTACACGTGAAAATTCAGTTTCTAAAGGAAGTCGAGCTATTTGTTTTGCCAAAAAAACACTAGAAATAGTCAATCGCTTAGGACAGGTTGATAAAATGTTGGACAAAGGTGTTGTGTGGAATGTAGGAAAGGTATTCTATAATGAAAGCCTGACTTATGAATTCAATTTATTACCCGAAGATGGTCACAAGATTCCTGCATTTATCAATCTCCAACAATACTACTTTGAAGAATACCTTGTCAATGCTATTCATGATAATCCTCTTATTGACTTAAGATGGGAAGAAGTGCTTGTCGACTTTGAGCAAGATGAGGAAAGGGTTAGTTTAATGATAAGTACGCCTGAAGGAAATTATAAAGTCGAGTCTGAATATTTATTGGCCTGTGATGGTGTCAAGAGTCCTACTCGGACAAAGTTGGGTATACCGTATGAAGGTGAGAACTTTGAGGAAAATTTTCTAATCGCTGACATTACCATGGAAGGAGATTTTCCTACTGAACGGTGGTTTTGGTTTGATCCGCCCTTCAATAAAGGATACTCTGCGCTTTTACACAAACAACCAGATGGCGTTTGGCGCATTGATTTACAACTGGGTCGGGATATTGATAAAGAAAAAGAACTGGATCCTGAGCGCATCAAGGAACGACTGCGGCAGATGCTTGGAGATGATGTAACGTTTGAATTGGAGTGGACGAGCATCTATCAATTTCGCTGTATGAGAATGCCAAAATTTGTTCACAATCGAATTATTTTTGCTGGAGATGCTGCACACTTGGTTTCTCCATTTGGTGCAAGAGGTGCTAATGGTGGAGTCCAAGACATAGACAATTTAATTTGGAAATTGGCATATGTTTTAAAAGGTAAAGGGCATAGAGACTTACTAAGCACCTATGACGAAGAAAGAAGTGACGCCACAGATGAGAATATTTTCCATTCATCTAATGCTACGGATTTTATTTCTCCTAAATCAGAAATCAGTTTGCAATTTAGAAATGCCGCCTTGGAATTGGCACAACACAATACTTTTGCTCGTACCTTAATAAACAGCGGAAGATTGTCTAATCCATACCGTTATGTTAGCTCATCTTTGATGACTCCCAATAAGGATGAATATTGGGATACGACAATGCAGGTTGGCTATGCTGTAAAGGATGCGATAATTACTACTGGTTTCTTAATTGATGCATTAGGAAATGATTTTACTCTAATCGTATATGGTAAAACTGATTTTCAAGATCAATTGCTTAAGGTTATTTCTATCTCAGACACAGATACTGATGTCATTAACAAATATGACCTTCAGGCTAATTCGTGGTATTTAATCCGTCCCGATCATTATATTATTGCACGAGGTCGAGTTTTTGATCATCATGTGATCGATTATGCCTTAAAGAGATCTATGGGAGAGTCTCAAAGTCAGTTGTCGTCAGAACCGGTGATAGACTTGTTTGCCCAATACAATAATGACTACAAATACAAGCAACTAATTGAAGCGCATGAAGGATTGGAAAAAGCAGAAAGCGAGATCTTAAATAGCAAATTGTTATTGCTGATGATGGAAAAAATAGATGATCAAGATTTGGCAGAAATGATTGCTAGTGCAAAGGAGAGAACAGAATAATAGAATTAAAATTTTAAACATTTCTCTTCCATATTTCCAGTTTAGATTCGAAGTATATCTACATTTTCTCACTGAATACTTCTATGTAAGTCTTGGAAAATTGCCTTTCATTATTTACTAATTTTAGTCGGTTATGG
>CAZJHC010000133.1:0-9621 GCA_964545645.1 uncultured Saprospiraceae bacterium | reverse complement strand
GTATTATATATGTATCGTACCATTTGGTATGATCCTTGTTTAAAGAAACATATGATTATGAATTGAAATATAATCATTTGAGCATCTATGAAAGGAACTCTTGTTACAACATACCCCTTGCGGGTTTATATAATCCTAAGCTTCTTAGGGCTGATAGGCATTGATCTTTCAGCCCAAACCTGTTTAAGTGGTTATAGTAACAGAGATTCATTGGATTTTACCATTGCCTTAGGTTCTTGCGAAGTCTCAGAGGAAGAGATATTGAATTATTTGGGCCTCGAACCTTGTGGTTCTGATGTTAGTCTCAGCGTATCATCAGTTGGATTGAATCAAAGTAGATCTGTAGATCTCATCAGCGAAGTGAGCGATGAGATAGTTGATAACTTTGTGGTGACCGTCGTTCCTGATGATCAGATGATTCCTTCAAACATTAGTATCGAGGTATCGCCTTTCGATTGTGTATTGGATAAAAACTACATTTTCAGCAGACTGAATATCGACACATCATCTTTGGGAGCAATTTCTACGATACATTTTATCTCAGGCACTGCCAGGATAACACAGTTTATAGTAGGAGACACGATATATATAGATAGGATAGTGTGTGGAGATGGATATGTTTATGATACCGATATTAAAATTTATCTATTTCCAGATTTCGTTTTGGCCAATGATGCTATCATTAATTATGAAGCAGAATTTACTACAGAACTATTTGATATAGAGCGGATTCTGACCTTTAATCCTAATTTTAAATATATAGATAAGTGTGATATCGATAGGCTTACCATCGATAATCTGGGGCCTTTTGGTTTTGGACTTAATACGGTAGGAGATGTGTTTTTGGACAAAGCTGAATTAGCTAATAATCTTAGAATCAATGTTTTGGCTCCCACATGTCCACCATCATTGCTTAACCTCCCGATAGCTCCTGATCAGTGTTACATCAATAAGAATGATATCCTCGATACGATAGGATTTGACAATACTATCGATGATTACAATCTAATCAGTGTGGTCCTGTCCGATGGTCACTCTTTCGAAGATGAGACGTTTACGATTGAGCAGATATCGGTCAGAGGAGTGGTCATTTGTAATCAGCCTATTGAAGTAAGTTATACACGGCCTACAGATATATCACTTGTAGCGGATAACTTTGCTTGCAATGACGTATTGAACATATCTCTCGATGGAGATTGTTCTATCGAGCTCAGTTCTGATATCTTATTAGAAAATCGAGACCTTTGTTTCCTTAACTTTATAGTCACAGCAGAGAAACCAGAAGGTACCGTCGTAGCTCAAGATCATAGTATAATACTCAATGAACCAGGAACTTATAAGGTCTCTGTGACTGATCCTCGAAGCTCCTTGACATGCTGGAGTACGGTCCATATAGAAGATAAACACATCTATGATGTAGTCTGCCCACCAGACACTATAGCTTGCCATATAGGGACGATACCTATGCCTGATACATCAGATGCCGGAATTAGATTTCCGTTTGTCGGCACTAGCTCTGAGTTTATATCAATAGGTAACAATGAATACTCCATTACTAATGATGATCAATGCGGTATCAAGTATGGAAGGTACATTGATATAGAAAAGAATAGATGCATCGGGGATTATAGCGAGATCGTAGAACGACATTGGACATTTGAAGACTTGGTAGGCAATCAAGATACTTGTATACAGTATATCTATGTGATCAAAACTCCATTGGATAGTGTTGACAAGTTTGATCAATATACTGCAGATTGTCTAAGTGATTTTGAGTTGCTTGATGATAACGGATTGCCGTCCCCTATGGAGACTGGCTTCCCAACGATCGGCGGAGGTTCATATCACGCTGATATCTGTGGCACCCTCAAAAAAACATACAGCGACAATGTCTTTGAATTATGTGGTAAATCCCAAAAGATCATACGTGAATGGTTGATTATTGATTGGTGCACCGACGAGGTGTTAACCCTCAATCAGACCATTCTTATAGAGGATCAACGCCCACCGATCTTATTGGATAGTCTGCCTGATGTGGTACTTAATACGCATCCATTCCTCTGTGGTGCTGAAGACATCATGCTACCAGAGCCTATGGTCGAAGATTGTGGGTCTGAGGCAATAGACCTGCAGATCCTGTATGAGACGTACAATGTGTTCGGAGAAAAGATCGTGGTGGACAACGGAGATAATCTATTCATTCCGAGCATCAGCATGACTGGTATAGAAGGGCAGTTCAATGTTGAGTATATTTTTACTGATGAGTGTGCCAATGTCCTTAGAGATACGATAAGCATTTATATAGAAGACAATCAACCGCCCGTTGCGGTATGTGATCAGCACACAGCTATCTCAATAGCAGGCAATGGTCAGGCACAAGTCAAAGCTCTGACTTTTGATGACTTGAGTGTCGACAACTGTGGCATAGCTAAATATGAAGCAAGAAAGCTCGATGGGATCTGTGATATTACAGGAGAGTATACCGAATTAATCCTTTTTTGTTGTGAGGAAGTAGGTCAGACTATAACTGTAGAGTTTAGAGTTACAGATATCGCAGGCAACATCAATACTTGTCAAGTATTTGTTGATGTTTTTGATAAGTTCGTGCCTATTATTATCTGTCCTGAAGACATCACTATCGATTGTGCTGATGATTATACAGACCTTGATATAACAGGTATGGCCAATGCGATCGATAACTGTATGATCGATAGCCTTTATTATGATGATGTGGCCGCTCTTGATGAGTGTGGTAAAGGAACCATTATCAGAACTTGGCATGCCGAGGATACAGGAGATCAAGTGGCTAGCTGCGAGCAGATTATTACGATACATTCAGATATTCCTTTTGCCATGAGTGCTGATAGATTTCCGGGCGATACGGTTGCTATAGGATGTCTGAGTACCGTAGATCCAGATTTTACAGGACGCCCAGATTTATCTGGAGCAAGCTGCGCCCAAGCAGAGGCTACCTATGAGGATACCTATTTTAATGAGGTTCAGAATGGGTGCTTCAAAATCATACGTGAATGGATCGTCATAGACTGGTGTCAATACTCCACGTCTCAACCAGAAAACGGCTATTGGAGTATGGCCCAAGCGATTAAAATACAAAATGAATCGGCTCCTGAAATCGTCAACCTACCTACAGATACAACACTCTGCTTGACGGGAGATGATTGTATGGACTTCTTTACTATTGAGGCATCGGCTATAGATGATTGCTCCCAAGCGAACGATTTAGATTGGTTTTATGAGATTAGAACCACGGGTTCAGAGATACAAGTCCTTAAGACATCCACTTCTAATAACCTTTCTGCTCAGCTTCCTACAGGTACTTACTTAGTAATATTCACGGTGTCCGATGGGTGTGATAATTATACCTCCAAGGATATGAATGTGACCATCGAGGACTGTCAAGCACCAACGATTAACTGTCCTAATACAGAAGGCTCTGGTGTTTTAGATCAAAATGGTCAAGCCATCATTTTTATTTCAGACTTCGACATAGAAATAGAGGATAACTGCTCTGCGACGGAGGGGCTCTCCATGTCATTTTCGCCGGATGAGGATATTAACACACTGATATTTGACTGTCAGGATATTTCAAATGGCATCTCAGAGTCCAGATTAGTAAGCATTTATGTGACGGATGAGGCAGGCAATATCAGCATGTGTGAAGCCCCACTTGAGATATTTGATAGTAGCGCTGACTTTTGTCAAGATCTTGAAGAAGAAAATAGTAATAGTGTAACTGGCCAGATCTTTACAGAGGAACTCGTAGGTACGGACAATGTGGCCGTCTCTGTAACCCTTGGGTCTCAAGTTGAGAGCCAGACAACGACAGATGTGTCGGGCACATTTTCTTTTGGAGAACTGAGGGGCAAGGAGACTTATGAGGTTGCACTTAGTCGATACGGTAGGTATGATGACGGAGTGACTACATTAGACTTATTGCTCATACAGAGACATATATTAGGGTTGGGTATATTGGATTCGCCCTACAAGATACTTGCTGCAGACGTTGATAATAGTAATAGGATTACCGGTGGAGATTTGGTCAAGCTGAGGAGAATCATTTTAGGAATCGATTCTGATTTTGGCGGAGAGCAAGATAACTGGATCTTCCTGCCAGGAGATCATGAGTTTGTCAATCCATATGTACCTTTTTCTTATCCAGAGACGATCACATTCAACACTAATACTAAAGAAATCAACCTTGAGATTATCTCAGTTAAGGTAGGAGATGTCAATGGTAGCAATGAAGTCAGTAGCCGCTTTAAGGCCAATAGTAGATCTCTTGACGAGTCACGATTGACTATAGGTCAGGCATTTGACAATGATCTCAAAACTGAGAGATATATACCCGTCTATAGTTCCGAATCGGAGATATTTGGATTTCAGTTAGGATTATCACTTCAGAGAGGACATCAGATAAGTCATATCCATTCAACAACGATCGATATTGACTCACAGCATACCTATATCGATGGCAATCAAGTTAAGATTAGTTGGAATGCCAATAATGAGACAGTTGTGTTAGACGATCAGGAACCATTGTTTTATGTGGTCACGAACTCTACCGAAGCCCAGGGGCAAGATCTTATTGTAGATCCAAGTATTGAGCCGTTGTGGATCAATAATGAGTATCAGGAACAAGATATTACCTTAGAATATGATAATGACCTATATCAAGGAGCGATACTATCCGATCTTACTGTAGGAGAGATCAGTCCTAATCCGTTTATAGATCAAACGAGATTTGATATAGAGATGACTGCAGCTGATGAGGTTATATGGACCATCTATGACACTCGTGGCAAACGATTATATCAAGGCCAGTCTGTCTTTTCTAAGGGAACGCATAGCATCAGTATCGATGCTGCTGATTTGGGTCTTTATCGAGGTATTATGTTCCTCCATATAGCATCACACAATCGAACGATAGTCCGAAAAATTGTCAGACCATAGAGATCAGTCGACACCTTTAATTGATGATCTGAGTTTACCCCAATATCCTACATCTACTGCCATAGGCCAAACTAACGACGGACTGCTGTTCCAATGACTGTTTTGTCGAGCTGATTGTGATAACCGGTATATGATATTGCATTCATGTGACAAACTTCGTGGAGTAGGATGTTTTCTGTAAGAAGAGGATCATTGATAAGAATTACTTGCTATTGTTTGAATGAAAAATTGTACTATGAGTACGGCTCAAATTCAATTTTTCAAAATGAATAAAAAGTATTATTCAATCATTTTTTTTTAGTCTTAGTGTACTCTTTTGTAATTGGGTTTTGGCTCAAGATGATGTTGCTAGGACTACGTTAAGATATAGTATTCATTTTATATAGGAGTATAGCCTTTATAGTCCCGCTGTTTGAGCGTTGTTGACCTCGGACTAATATTTTTCTTCTTGATTATGAGTAGGGCTTCTCTTGTTTGAGGTTATCGGCTGATGATTTTAGCATCTTTATAACCTGAAGTGATCACTTGCTTAAGAGCCTCTTCAGCTTCGGGCATTGTCTCAAATTCTCCTAGTAGATAGGTTGTTTTCTTAGCCTTTGCATCTTTCTCTTTTATGACGAACCCAATAGGATAAAGTTTAGGAAAGAGCTCTTTGTGATTTTTGCTTTCTATGATGTAGATATAGTACATCGTTTTGTTGATACTGGCCGATTCATTGGTAGTTATTGGCGTAGTAGATAAGGAAGCTACTTGACCACTAAGAGCCATTGTGATGATGGCTAAAATGATCGTAAGGAAGGCTCTTAAAGTTGACATATGGGTACTTATTGATATCAGCTCGAAGATAAAATTATAGGATTCAAATGGCGACTTTATGAAGATCAATATTGAAAATTTTATAAGATTAACAGAATATAGGTAGATTGGGAATATATCATCGATATCTGAGTAGCACTACTATTGATGATTGCCATCTTATGCAAGAGTATATCAGTCCAATATCAAGTAAAGAGCTATCTCGTACCAATAAAAACTGGAACAAATATCAGCTCAATACCCCCTGGAGTGTAGGGATGGTCAGCAGCTTGATAAAAAGAAAGCCTTTTGAATCATCATCCGAGTGGAAAGCATATTATCTGAGCAATGGTGATCTAAGGTCGAAAGGACTTAAAAAAATGAGTAGCATAGACCGGTACATACTTAATTATGTCCGACAAGATACGGCTCATACTTATTATGGTCATAGTCAACGATATAAGCATCTGCAACATCAATATGGCAGATCACGATCGATTATAGCGCATCGTGCCTATATCCTCAATCGATCGATGAACCATCGCTATGGTATGACTCTAGCGTACGACATCGTACTGTTTAGGATAGTCGGAGAGACTTGGAATGGGATTATCTTAAGAGAGCGGCGTACCATTGAGCGACTTGAAGAGCGATTTAAGGATATACAGATACGTCACTGTCCAGCTGAAGATGACTATCAATACGCCATAGACTATAAGATATATAGAGAGGATATAGAGTTGTGTGCTATACAGATTAAACCATTGAGTTATGCCTCTGACAAGCCATACATCCAAAAGGCACATAGGGCCAATCTGAAAAAAAATAGCTTGTATACAGAGCAAACAAACATACCGGTTTATACTATATTATCAGATATAAAAGGGCATCTTAAGGAGGACAAAGGGTTATTTGAGTTGAAGGATCGGATTGAGAACTATATACGATAAGGTTTATAATAGGCTTTAATTTTCTCCTTAGTAGATTTTATGTCTGAGAGTAGATATGGTTTTATGAGTTTTTCTTGAGTGGACTTGACGGGACTCCCTAAGAACGAGTTGCGATACTTAAAGAAGATGTCGTCCTGGTCATGGACAAAGCTGTTATGATCTTTAATTCTCTGATGGATGAGATCGTTCATGGCGTTGATTCTATCTGTATCGGAGAGTGCCAATTTACTCTGAGCGAGGAGTTCCTCATCACAATCTATATAATGGCTGTTGCGTCCATATATCATAGCCGCCAGGGTAGTGGTCCCTGTACCGCTGTATGGATCGATTATATAATCTCCATACATTGAGTACATGAGTGTTAGTCGTTTGGCAACCTCCATTGGAAAGGCGCCACTGCGATCTCGGGTTCCATTGATATTAATATTTTGTCTGATGCCTCTTATTTGGTTCCACTGATCACAGAACCATAGATTGCGCTCTTCCCAAAAGAAGGCACTTTCTCTTCGGATTTTTTTCTGCTCCTCGGTGAATGATCTTTTGCCAGATTTTCTGAATATCAGGATATACTCATGCTCCATGGTTACGTAAGCTCCTGCAGGAAGAACTCCTGATCCCATAAACTTGGTAGGTGAGTTGGTCGGCTTATTCCAGATGATATAAGGTAGGATGTCAAAGCCAATTCGTTTACACCCTTGCATGATGCGACTGTGGTTGCTATACATTTCAAAGTGCCCGTCAAGCGATCGAGTTGCGTTACCTATGTTGAGCGCCATGAGCCCTCCTGGAGCCAAGATACGATAACATTCGGCCCAGCTTTGATCTAGGAGTTTGTGCATTTTCTCAAAAGCCTTGTTTCCTTCTCCTTTGCGAATTGATGTTTTGATACCTCGATTGTATTCAGAAAAAATTTGATCCCACATTTCAACCATCGGGTAGGGGGGCGAGGTGATGATTAGCTGCGTCGATGCATCATCACGAGGTATATGCTCAAAGGAATTGCCTAATGAAAAGTTGTGTGTTGTCTTCATGTGCCAGATGGTTATGCTTTGTTCCAGCTCGGTCTTATAAAATAGGTCATAGCGCCAACCAATATGAGCCCAAGTCCCAAGAAGCTTTCCATCGGCCGTTCATTTAGTAAGAATACTAAGACACATATACTGAAGAGTATATAGATGACTTGCAAAACTCGGCCAAATGGACTCTTGAATGCTCCTTCTTTGGGCTTGATATAAAAAGAAGCCAAAATGGTCACCGTGCTCATCAATTGTAGTAAGAATCCGGCATATAACATGACCTGCTCCAAAGAAACAAGAAGCGTCATGCCGATACTGATAGCGGTCTGCCACCAGATGGCTCGGACGGGTATATTGTTTACAGAATGTTTAGATAGAGGTTGCCATAGAGGATGCTCCGTAGCCATGGCATTGATCATGCGTGAACCCACCCATATATAGCTGCTCATCGTGGCGATCAGTTGCAAGGCGATACAGATACTGATCACCATCACGCCTTGATCACCCAGTACATTATAAAAAGATATAGTAGCTACGTCGGCTTGGCCAGCCAGCTGGCCAAGGCTGGCATGCTTGAGCATCACTACTTGCAGTAGGACATAGACTATAGTAACTATTAGTGTCCCTGTAATCAATGCTTTGGGTAGATTTTTGCGTGGATTGTCGATCTCCTCGGTGATATAGGCGGCTTGATTCCAACCCTGATAAGCGTATGATACATATATTAATGATACTGCAAAACCGGGTTTCCATATATCCCCACTCCATTCGGGAGAAAAGTCTAAAGCAGTATCAACATACGTACTATAATATAAGCCGATCAGTATCAAGAGGACTACAAACAGGATTTTGAATAGACTCGAATAATCTTGAAACTTGCCACTGACTCTGAGGTTAAAGGAGTGGATGGTCGACAAGACCAGTATAATTCCTATACCGATCCACGGACCATAACTGCCGAGACCAAAGGGTTCTGTGAGATAAGCAGCCATGGCTAGGGCAGCTATAGCAATCGGTGCTGAAAAGCCAACCGTCATAGATGTCCATGCATAGAGATAACCCCATATAGGATGAAATATCCTTGACAAGAAGATATAGTCTCCTCCAGATTCTTTAAAATGTGTCCCTAACTCTGCATAGGTAAAAGCCCCTATCAGGGCGATACAACCTCCGATGATCCATAATAGAATGATGCTCCAAGTATTAGTAATGTCGGATAGTTGATATCCCAAAGATGTAAATACACCAGTGCCGATCATACTACTGACGACGAGCGCCATAGCCGTGGAGGAACCGATTTTATAATTAGAGGATGGACTCAATTGAGATACTTTTTTAGTGCCAAATGTAATAATATAAAAAAGGCTATCAGATGTAGCACCTGATAGCCTTTACTGGTTTCAATTAGTCCTTCGTGTTAAAAGATGTATCTCAAACCTATCTGTGCATTCCATCTGGCGCTATAAGTACCAGACTGAACAATAGCAAACGGATCGCCTGGATCTTGGAAATTATATTCCAATTCGCCATCTACTCTATTAGCTTGTATCAGTGGGAATGTGTTACCTCCGACGAAGTATCTTCTACCCCAATCTTTGTTCAACATGTTCGTAAAGTTGAATATATCAAACGTGAACTGAAACTTATGATCTTTAACCATGAAGTCTTGGGTAATCTTGATATCTAATACATGCTCAAATGGTGTTCTTGATTTATTGGCTTCAGCATAATCACCTCTACGAGAACTGAGGTAAGAATCATTCTCGATGTATGCATCCAAGGATGCCCATTGTTGCGCAGCTGTAGCCCCTCCCTCTATATCGACTAAGTTGATATCGTTCTGACTGGCCGGAACAAATAAGAGATCATTATATCCCGCACCTTGAGAG
>CAZJHC010000132.1:0-9662 GCA_964545645.1 uncultured Saprospiraceae bacterium | reverse complement strand
TCTCCAATCAGGTTGGATACGAGGACTCTGCATATTTCTCTCGAGTATTTAAGAAACATGTCAATCTCTCACCTAAAAAATTTAGAGATAGTTTTTAGAAAGATGATAAGGACTTAAGCTTTTCTTAAGATTATATAACCCGCACCGAAAAAGTGCATAGCAATACCTATCTTAAATGCTTATATCAAAATCAGTTCAATCATGGCACAATTCAGTCTAACAGTAAATGGCAAATCGCATCAAGTAGATGTAGATGCTGATACACCCATCCTCTGGGTATTGAGGGACACACTACAATTAGTTGGCACCAAGTATGGTTGTGGAATAGCCCAGTGTGGTGCTTGCACGATCCATATAAATGGCAAAGCTGCAAGATCTTGCTCACTCCCTATCGGTGCTGCCGAAGGAAAAGAGATTACCACTATAGAGGGGCTGTCAGAAGATGGTTCGCATCCGGTACAGCAAGCTTGGATCAAGCATGATGTACCTCAGTGTGGATACTGTCAGGCAGGTCAGATTATGACAGCCTCAGCATTTTTAGCTGAGAACAAAAATCCGTCGGATGGAGAGATCGTAGAAGCCATGAATGGCAACATCTGTAGATGTGGAACTTATACAAGAATCAAAGCTGCAGTTAAAACTGCTGCCAAAAACTCATAAGCATGACTAAAAATATCGATAAGAACCGAAGATCGTTTTTGAAAGTAACTGCTGCGGCAGGAGGAGGAATGATGATTGGATTTAACTTTATGGGTTGTGAGGCCACGCCAAAGATTGCTGAATTCGTAGCTCCTAACTTAGAAGTGCCGTCCACTTGGAATACGCTGAATGGATTTCTAAAAATCGGAGAAAATGGTGTTGTGACCATCATGTCACCGAACCCAGAGATTGGTCAAAACGTCAAGACCTCGATGCCGATGATCGTAGCAGAAGAATTGGATGCAGACTGGGATCGAGTGATCGTAGAGCAAGCTGGTTTAGATAGTGACAATTTCGTACGCCAAATAGCAGGGGGTAGTCAGTCGATTCGGTTCGGATGGAAGAGTCTCAGAGAGACTGGGGCTAAGGCGAGACATATGCTGTTGACAGCGGCGAGTGAGCAATTAGATGTTCCGATGGAAGAACTTACCACTGATAAGGGGAAAATATATCACAAAGCGAGTAACACTGTACTTGACTATGGGGAAGTAGCTACTGCTGCAACCAGCGTAGAGATACCAGAAGAGATAACACTTAAAGACCCTAAAGATTTTACGATAATCGGAACATCGACCAAGAATGTTGATGGGTTTAATATAGTTCAGGGCAAGCCCCTATATGGCTTGGATGTGATGGAAGAAGGAATGAAAATTGCTATGATAGAGCATCCACCAGCGTTCGGTATGAAGATCAAGAGCTTGGATGATAGCGCAGCAAGAGGGATGAATGGGATCATAGATGTTATAAGAATTAATGTTGAACCAGAAGGCTGGAATCCCCAGTGGTCTGATGTTAATGCGTATCCTGAGCTGGTAGCGATAGTTGGAGAAAGTACATGGCAAGTGATGAAGGCCAAGAAGGCCTTGAAAATACAATGGGAGCAGGAGAGCGACTTGGAGAGCTCGGCAGGCCATATAGCCACTATGGAGGAAGCTTTGAAATCTGGTAAGGGTGAAGTCGCCAGAACTGATGGTGATCCTGACGCTGCTTTTAGCAGTGCGACTCAGGTGATAGAAAAGACTTACTCAGCACCATTTCTGGCTCACAATACTATGGAGCCTATGAATTTTTATGCCAATGTCACTGATGACAGGGCAGAGCTCATCGGACCTATACAGACAGCTCAGTTCCTCGAAGGCACCTTGGAAGGAGTCTTAGGCATACCTAAAGAGAATATCTCCATTATGATGACTCGAATGGGTGGCGGCTTTGGACGCCGGTTATATGGCCACTTCGGAACTGAGGCAGCCTTAATATCTAAGGCCGTCAAAGCTCCAGTGAAACTGGTCTATACTCGTGAGGATGATATGACTCAGGGGACTTATCGACCTGCCTATATGGTGACGTACAAAGCAGGATTGGACGAAGCAGGAAACTTAACAGCTTTTCAAATAAAAGGGGCGGGCATACCGGGTAGCCCAGTATTTGCTAATCGTTATCCAGCCGGTGCAGTGGATAATTATAGTGCAGAAAATTATCAGGTAACGACTAATATTTCTACTGGAGCCTGGCGGGCTCCAAGGTCCAATTTTATCGCTACTGCAGAACAATCCTTCTTGGATGAAGTAGCCGAGGCAGCGGGCAAGGATCCCATAGATTTTAGGATGGCCTTGTTTGAAAGAGCTAAGACTAATCCAGTCGGAGCCGACAACGACTATGATCCAGAACGATATGCTGGTGTGTTAAAGTTGGTCAAAGAGAAAGCAGGTTGGGGTACGGAGACTCCAGGAGTATATCGAGGAGTGTCCGCTTATTACTGCCATAATTCATATGTAGCTCAAGTCCTTGATGTGGCCTTAGAGGATGGAATACCTAAGGTTAAGAAAGTATACTGTGCCGTAGATTGTGGAATCGTAGTGAACCCTGAGGGAGCTATTAATCAGATAGAAGGAGGAATCGTCGATGGCATAGGCCATGCTATGTACAGTACATTGAGTTTTAAGGAAGGTGTGCCACAGCAGAGTAATTTTGATAAGTATAGATTGATCAGACAGGCAGAGTCTCCAGAGGTAATCGAAGTCCATTTCGTGGATAATGGTATAGATCCTACGGGTTTAGGTGAGCCTTCATTGCCGCCTATTGGAGCGGCTTTAGCTAATGCTTTATATAAGGCAACAGGAACTCGCATGTATAGTCAGCCATACATTGATCAAGTAGAACTGTTAGGATAGGAATAGAAATAAATTATTAATGAAGGATGATTCTCTTTTGAGGGTCATCCTTTTATTATAGTATCAATAGGTAAGTCATGAAAAATCTAAATAGAAGAAATTGGTTAAGGACCGCTGGCCTAGCAGGAACCGCTCTTGCTACAGGTACCATTCCTGGGTTAGGCCATGATCTCTCATATCCTGCGACTAAGACCGGGATGGATGATATCGTCAGACTCATGTCCAATGAGAACCCCTATGGTCCTCCCAAGAGTGTACGAGAGGCGATGGCGGGAGCGATGGAGTATGGATATCAATATCCATTCAGTCACTATGATATACTCTTAGATAAAATCGCTGCTAAGGAAGGAGTTACTAAAGATCATATCCTCTTGGTCTCTGGGTCCAATGAAGGACTCCGTGTCGCTGGCCTGACCTTTACCCAACCAGGTAGAGACGTGGTTACTTGTACGCCTACGTATGGAGCGCTGTTGCAGTATGTTCAGCAGTTTGGGGTCAATATCGTCGACATAGATTTGGATGACAATCTAGCGTTTGACTTGCCAGCCATAGAGGCATCGGTCAACGATCAGACTGACATGATCTTTTATGTCAATCCTAATAATCCAACAGGTGCTCTTACTGATGGTGCGGAGTCTCTTGACTTTTGTCGACGCATGTCTGATAAAACCCTAGTATTCTCTGATGAGGCTTATGGAGATTATATAGATCAAGATAACTATCCCACTATGGTAAGCCTCGTCAAAGAGGGCAAAAATGTTATCGTATCAAGGACCTTCTCTAAGATCTATGGTATGGCGGGTATTAGGGTAGGATATCTGATAGCCACTCCTGATATGATCGAGGAGATGAGGCCTAAAGTCATGAGCTATGTGCATGTCATGGCCATTTATGGCGCTGCTGCCGCCTTGGATGATTCAGGCTTTCGACAGTACGTCTTACAGAAGAATAAGGAAGCTAAGCAATTTATTTATAGCGTCGCCGATAGTCTGGGTATGAGATACATCCAATCACATACCAACTTTGTATTTATTAAGACGGGCATAGATGTAGCGGAAGTAGCCGAGCGTATGAAGAAGCACAATATATGGGTAGGGCGCCCATTCGAACCGCTACGTGAGTGGTGCAGGATCAGCACTGGTAGCATGCCGGACATGCAACTATGGGGTATGGCGATGAAAAAGGAGTTTGGGTAATTTATTAAACTCACTCTATCCATTCTTAAGAAAATGTAGCTTTGTTATGTGACAAAGAAATCTGAGCCTAGAAAGAATAACTACTCCCGATATCGCATCAATGGTGATATTGAGGTCCTCCAAGGTTCATTTACATCACGATCGTTCAAACCTCACTTTCATGATAGCTATGCCTTGATATTGGTGGAGAGTGGAGTCGCTGATTATGGCCATCGTAATAAAGAAAATGTCGTCACAGATAATAAACTTTTAGTGCTGAATCCTTATGAGGTCCATACGGGCCGGTCATTAGGAGCCGGAGTTTGGAATTTTAGATCAATGTACATTCCTAAGAATCTAATAAAGACGAGTTACAACCTCATAGAAGATGGTCATCCCACATTTGTCAATCAATTGATTCAACACACTGAGTTTTTAGCACGATATCAATTACTTCACAATAAGATGATGTCTCATGATATCACTATGGAAGAAGAGACCGAGCTCAATGAACTATTAAAGATGCTCGCTGATTTATCTGGAATTGAATTATCCAAAGCTCCAGATAGCGGGTATGCCATGATCTCTGAGCGTATGAGAGATTATATACATGAATACTATTCAGAGAATATTCAATTAGATGACCTTATGAGGGTATCTAACTACAGCAAATTTCATTTGATTAAGGTTTTTAGAGATCGATTTGGTCTTGCGCCTCATCAGTATCTCAACAATCTTAGGATTGAGAAAGCTAAAAATTTACTGATAGAAGGAATGAGTGCTACTGATGTGGCATTTGCTGTTGGCTATTTTGACCAGAGCCATTTCATTAGACATTTTAAGAAGGTGATGGGAGTTACACCGCTGGCATATTTATCATAAAAATTTATCAATCATGCAACATATATTGATCACAGGAGGAAACTCAGGAATCGGCAAAAAAACTGCCTTAGGATTGGCCCAAGATGGTGAGCGAGTTATTATAGCTGCTCGCAATATGACTAAAGTCAACGAGGCGATCCAAGACATCAAAGTAAAGACTGGTAATGAGGAGATTTATGGAATCTCATGTGATTTAGCCAGTTTTGAATCCATCCGAAATGCCGCTAGGTATTACAGAGAACAATACGGTCAGCTGGATATCCTGATTAATAATGCAGGATTGGTTACGGATAAACTGGGATTCACGCAAGATGGATTAGAAACGCAGTTTGGTGTGAATCATATAGGTCATTTTCTATTGACTCATGAATTGATAGATCTGTTGCAGAAAGCGCCCGAACCGAGGATTGTCAATGTGAGCTCAACTGCTCACCTCAAGGGTAAGATAAACTTCAACTCGTTCAAAGGAGAACTCGGTGCTGACAAGTACAAAGGAATGGCCGCCTATGCGCAATCCAAATTGGCCAATGTATTATTCACCAAAGAGTTAGCCAGAAGGTATCCTAACATCACAAGTCATTGCTTACATCCTGGAGTAGTAAGAACCAGCATTGGCAACAAGAATGATAATAGAGCACTAATTAGTATTGCTTGGACAATGATGAAGCCATTTATGATATCTGCAGCTTCAGGGGCAAAAACATCCTTGTATTTAGCAAGATCGAAAGATGTCCTGAAGGTTAATGGTCTATATTATCACAATCAAAAGGAGCGAAAACCATCTCCATTAGCTCATGACCAAAAACTGGCTGAAAAGTTATGGGAAGCGAGTGAAGGAATTATTGGTAAGGAATAAGTCTAAATGCCTACTATAGTTTAAAGTAGATCATCTTTCACCATTCCACTCTCCATAGAACTGTGACAGATACTGCTCCATATAATGGTGGCGCTGGGCAGCAATGTTTTTAGCAGTGGTGGTATTCATCTTATCCTTGAGGAGGAGGAGCTTCTCATAGAAGTGATTAATCGTAGGGGCCGTACTCTTTTTGTACTCATCTTTGGTCATATGCAGATTAGGAGGGATCGTGGGATCATAAAGGGCTCTATTCTTATAGCCTCCATAATTAAAAGCTCTGGCGATACCTATGGCCCCTATAGCGTCTAATCTATCTGCGTCTTGTACTACTTGCAGCTCTATGGAGTTGAACCGTACAGTACCTTCTAAGGAGTTCTTATAAGACATGTTTTTGATGATCTGCACTACATGATGGATTACGTCGTGATCTACTTGTAAGCTATGCAGATAGGCGGTGGCTGTCTGAGGGCCGATCTCTTCATCACCATTGTGAAACTTGGGGTCGGCGATATCATGAAGGAGTGCTGCGAGCCTGATGATGTATGGGTCTGCTGGCTCTGACTGACCTATCAGTTGTGTATTGTTATAGACTCGGAGGATATGCCACCAGTCATGGCCACCCTCGGCGTTGTGGAGTGTCTGCTGGACATACTCTTTAGTTTGGTCTATGATGTCTACTTGTTGTGGGGTGATCATCAGAGCCAGTCATTGTCTTGGTACCACTGAGCGGTTTCTGCCACAGCCTCTTGTAGACTATAGCTAGGCTTATAGTCAAAGTCTTGGACCAAATCTGCGATGTCTATATCTATATTGCGAGATTTGATCTCGGGCAATTTGTCTCGACTGATGATGTTAGCCTTGCCAGTGATCTTGGAGTTGAAGTCTGCTAAAGTGGCGATGACATCGATGAGCGGCAATGGCACTTTGATATGCCAAGGCTTTTTATTGAGGCTATCGGCTACGATCTTATTAAACTTACTGCCAGGATACAGATTGCCGTCAGAAACAAAATAAGCTCTATTGCTTATGTCTGATAGCGTGGCAGTCATCATCACCCGGACTAAGTCCTTAACATAGACTAATGATAGATATTGCTCGCTCAATCCTACCTGTACCGCTAAGCCTCTCTTGATAGATTGAAAGAGACTTAAGAAGTCTCCTTCTCTCGGACCAAATACCCCTGTAGGCCTAAATATCATAAGTGGCAGATCTTCGATCTCTTTAAGTGCTTTCTCGGCTCTCAGCTTACTCTTGCCATAAGAGGTGATAGGTCGAGGGATAGACTTATTGCTGACGACGCCATCTTCTTGATAGTCGGCAGTGCCATAGGCTGCGAGACTACTCATGAAAGAAAACTTCTTGAGGCGATCAGATGCCAGTGCTGCTCGAGCCAGGTTAGTAGTATAGTCTACGTTGACTCTCATGAGGTCGCTGACCTTAAGGGCCTTAGTTAGGCCCGCATTGTGGATGATATAATCAAAGTTGTGTTGGCTTATCACTTCTGTTAGTGACTCAAGATTGCTGAGATCCAGCGTGCTAAACTTAATGCGAGGATCTTGGAGCCACTTTTTGCTACTGGTAGATCTAATGCCTGCATAGACATCTAGGCCTCGAGATAAGGCTTCCTCTACGAGCCAACTGCCGACGAATCCACTTGCGCCAGTGATGAGGATCTTAGGAGCCATATTACTGTATGTTATAGCGGTAGATACGATAGGTCTTGTAGAGCTCTGAGTTAAGCTTTTCGGCTGAGGCGACCATCTCTGCATTGTTTTCTAATACCCATGATACCTCACCAGCGATGATATTATCTTTGCGGGCCTGGAGGATATTCTTGGCAAAAAATATCGCCTCGATACCTTTTCTCCTGTAGTCGTCTTTGACTCCTAAGGCTAGTATTCTGACATACTTAGTCTTGTTCTTATTGAGTAGGAGCTTGATGATATTAAATGGGAACAGTCTACCTTTTTTAAATCCTTTGGTAATCTCGTTGATATCTGGTAATGTCAGGGCGAATCCCACAGGCTTGCCCTCATGTTCTGCCATATAAATCCAGTTAGGATCTGCAAGCATCTTGAGTTCATCAGCAAGATGCTTGAGCTCGGCATCAGTCCATGGAACGAACCCCCAGTTATTGCTCCAAGCATTGTTGTAGATTTCTCTGATATAGGCTACCTCCGTATAAAAATCTTTGAGGTTTATATTTCTGAATGTGATCCCTTGGCGCTTGAGTCGCTCTTCGAGGGTTTGTGCTAAGCGGATAGATTTTTCTGAGGCCTTATCTGTATATAGGATATACGCATAGAGATCCATATCCTTGACAAAACCATAGTGCTCCACGAGATCCTTGTAGTAGGGCTTGTTGTACGTGAGCATGATCTTAGGGGGCTCATGATAGCCATCTACTAAGATGCCTGCAGTATCATTAGTAGAAAAATTAGTGGGCCCTATGACAGCATCGAGCCCTTTGTCCTTGCACCACGATACCGCAGTATCGAGCAGAGCCTTGGCCACGCCAAAGTCATTAATCACATCAAAAAACCCGAAAAAGCCGACGTTTGATTTATGATAATCATTATAGTTCCTGTTGAGTATGGCTGATATGCGACCGACGATCTTGCCATCTCTTTCTGCTAAAAATGAACTGACTTCTGCATGTTCAAAGAATGGATTCTTCTTTCTATTGAACATGTCTTTTTGTGCCATAAATAGCTCTGGTACATACATGGCATCATCAGCATATAGCTCATGAGGAAAATCAATATATGTCTTAAGTAACTTACCAGTTGCAGGTATGATCTTAACGCTCATGTACTCGGCTTTCTTGAGCTTCGAGTACCCCTAACTTATTAGCACATTTAGTGATTTTTTCTATGGACTCTTCGATCTGCTCAAAGGTGTGTGACGCCATTAATGAGTATCGTAAGAGTGCCGAGGAACTCGCTACAGCTGGTGATACCACAGGATTAACAAATACCCCTTCCTCTAACAACATCTTCGTAATCTTAAAGGTGTTAAAATCATCTCTAATAAATATTGGGATGATAGGTGTCTGTGTATGTCCAGTGTCAAAACCAGCCTCCTTGAGGAGCTTCATTGCATAATGGGTGTTGTCCCATAGTTTCTGCAGATGCTCAGGTTCTTTTTCCATGAGATCCACGGCCGCCAAGGCACTTGCCGCATTGGCAGGGGCTATACTCGCACTGAAGATCAATGATCTTGCATTATGCTTCAAGAAGTTTATTGTGTCAGCATCAGCAGCTATGAATCCTCCGATACTTGCAAGGGACTTACTAAACGTGCCCATGATTAGATCAACCTTGTCTGTTAATCCAAAGTGGTCTGCCGTACCTCTACCGTGTGACCCAACAACTCCCAAGCCGTGGGCGTCGTCAACCATGATATTGGCTTTATATTTTTCTGCTAGCTTAACGATCTCTGGTAGATTAGCAAGATCCCCCTCCATGCTAAAGACACCATCTACAGCTATTAACTTGATCTTGTCGATATCACATCGTTGTAGTACCTTCTCCAGTGAGGCCATGTCGTTGTGCTTATATTTAAGCACCTTGGAGAATGATAACCTCGACCCGTCAATTATACAGGCATGATCCAACTCATCGATGATGATGTAGTCATGTCTGCCAGTAAGAGAGGATATGACTCCGAGATTAACCTGAAATCCTGTGCTAAAGACCAATGCTCCTTCTTTGCCAACAAATTTGGCCAGTCTTTCTTCGAGCTCAAGGTGTAAGTCTAAGGTCCCATTAAGGAACCTCGAACCAGCGCATCCTGATCCATATTTATCAATGGCTGCTTTTGAGGCTTCTTTTAATTTAGGATGGATGGTTAATCCCAAGTAGCTATTAGAACCAAACA
>CAZJHC010000131.1:0-9665 GCA_964545645.1 uncultured Saprospiraceae bacterium | reverse complement strand
ATACTATTGAAAAACATCAAGTTTGTCATAATAGGCTTAATTGGATTATTTAGTGTATTCAAAAATAAAATTTTTAGCCTTTTTAGTGGTTCTGTAAAAACTCAGGCCTTACCACCTAATGAAGATTTAAGTTGAGTATATCATATTGTATTATAGCGCTAACGGTTGGCACTTCGATATATACATTTTCAAATGCTCAGATATTTGATAAATTAGCTTTCTACCCTTACTTAATTAAAAGAAGACCCTCAGAATCTTTTCGATTTATATCTCATGGCTTTATTCATGGTGATTATGGGCATCTACTTTTTAATATGGTGACACTTTATTTCTTTGGACCGTTAGTAGAAGAATCAATAATGTCAAAGACAGAGTTTACGCTCTTCTACCTCTCAAGTATGATCTTAGCATCTTCTGCAGCGTATCAAACTAATCAAGATAATCAAGATTATAGAGCCTGTGGAGCAAGTGGGGCTATCTCAGCTATTTTGTTTGTCTTGGTATTTTATGAACCGTGGTCAGTACTTTATATCAGCTTTTTTATACCGATTTACTATATCTTATTTGCCATAGGTTTTTTAATGTATAGTTGGTATATGGATAAAAAATCAACTGGGCGTATTGCACATGATACCCACCTCTATGGTGCACTTGTTGGAATTGCGTATACATTGCTTTTTCATCCAGAGTCCTTAAGTATATTTCTTCAAAAGATTAAGCATTTACCATTTTAACTCCATAGCGAGGTGGGACTAAGGCATAATTCTTGTCTATCATAATATAAGAATTTGGGATGCCTATAAAACTACTTAATACCGCAGTCATATTGATCAACTGCCCTGATCAAAAAGGAATCGTACATAAGGTATGTGATTTCGTTCTTACTAATAATGGCAACATTTTGAAGTTAGACCAACATGTTGATCACTCAGATGGCCTGTTTTTTATGAGGGTGGAGTGGGAACTTGATGATTTTTCTATTCCCACAGACAAAATCGAAGAATATTTTGATACGCTGATAGCTAAACAATATGAAATGACATGGTCATTATACCTACGAGCTCACAAGCCTAAGATGGGCATATTTGTTTCTAAGTATTCGCATTGTATCCATGATATCCTGAGTCGTTATGAATCTGGAGAGTGGGATATCGAGATTCCTTTGATCATCAGTAATCACGACAAGTTCGAAAAACTTGCACAACAACATAACATTCCTTTTTATCACTTTCCTATTACCAAAGAAAACAAGCAAGAACAGGAGAAGAAAGAAATAGCCATATTGAAGAGAAACAAGGTGGATTTTGTTATCCTCGCTCGATACATGCAGATTCTCTCACCTCAATTGATCGATGCTTTTCCGATGAAGATCATTAATATACACCACTCGTCGTTACCAGCATTTGCTGGTGCTAATCCTTACAAAGCGGCATATGAGAGGGGCGTCAAATTTATGGGTGCCACAGCCCACTATGTGACCGAAGATCTAGACGAAGGTCCCATAATCGCTCAAGACGTTATACCCATCTCACATCGTGATAGTATCAGCGAAATGAAAAGAAAAGGGAAGAATATTGAAAAAATAGTATTCGCTAATGCCATCTGGTCTCACCTCAATCACAATGTGCTTATATATAAGAATAAGACTGTTGTCTTTGAGTAAAGATAGATGTATACTTAATTAATGCAGACTCAAGGATGTCCATGGCGATAGCCAACTGTTCTACACCTAAGACAAAGGCGATCCGTACTTGGCGCTTGCCGTGCTCTTGATTGAGATAGAAACCATTACCAGGAGCTAGCATGATCGTTTTATAGTCCATATGATAATGCTCCAATAGCCACTGTGCAAAGTGACTCGCATCATCTACTGGCAATTCTGTCATTATATAAAAGGCCGCTTTAGGCATATATATTTTGACGCCATCTATCTCACTTAGTCGATTATAAAGAAACTTCCTCCGTGCATTGTATTCATCCTTTACTTGGCTAATATAAGATGACCTCTCTTCAAAACAGCCTGCTGCCATATACTGGCCTAACATAGGTGGGCACAATCTCAATTGAGCATACTTCAATATGCTCTTCATGATATATTGATTTCTGGATACGATAAATCCAACTCTACTGCCACAGGCACTAAACACCTTGGAGATAGAATCTATAACCACTACATAGTCCTCGATCTCTTCGAGAGCAAGGACCGATGTGAATTCTTCATCATAACAAAATTCTCTATACACCTCATCTACGATTAAGAATAAATCATGCTCTTTGACTAGCCTAGCTATATCGAGCAATTCTGCCTTAGAATAAAGATTACCCGTAGGGTTACCAGGGTTACATAAGAATATTGCTTTGGTGCTTGAGGTTATCTTCTGTATAAAAGCCTCCGGTGATGGCAACTTAAATCCATCCTTTAAGTAACTCGTGACAGGCACCAAGTTGACACCAGAAGTATGGGCAAAACCTATATAATTAGCATAGAAAGGCTCTGGGATTACTATCTCTTCGTGAGCGTCAAAACAAGAAAATAACGTAAACATGATAGCCTCAGATGCGCCGGTAGTAACATATATATCTGATAACTCTATAGGGGCAACATGATCGCAATAATATTGATGTACAACCCTGCGTAGGTCGATATTCCCTTCAGAAGCACCATACTCGATGATTGAGTCATCATAGGTCTTTAATCGATCTAAAGCTACTTGTGGTGTCTTAATGTCTGGTTGGCCGATATTGAGGTGGATGACTTCTATACCTTTATCTTTGGCCATACGTGCATACGGTATCAGACTCCTTATGGGTGACTGAGTCATTCGTTCTCCTCGTTTTGATACACTTGGCATGGTAATATGCTTGATATAAGCTCGCAAATATAGGCTCACTACAGGACAAGAATCAAATAATCCTTCGATTCTATTGAATAGGTATAATAATTGTTGCTAATCAAGTATGCTAGGCAATAAGCCATCAAAAAAGAAGATCGTATTTCAACCTTCAGAAAACTTACTGGAGTATTTGACTCAATACGGCCGTAAGACTAAATTACCCATACAGTATGAAGATATGCTGCGCTATATGGCCAGTATTCCTCTAATCGACAGTAACGGTAAAGATACCCTATGGGAGACTGTTTTTTATGATCATAGCGAACTTGAAGAAATCAATAAGAGCCTATGCGTTATCTATGCATTACTCAAAACAGAAGGGGATATCAGTGTGATCGAACACCTCAATATAGCTCGCATTGACTATTGCACATTTGGCAATACCAAACCATTCAGGATAAGGATTATCAACAAACTCAACGATAACTATGATCATTTCTACATCAAGCGGATTGATGCTAGCAGAATCTATGGATTAGAACTAGAAGGCATATTATCTCCCGACAGGCTCAATTATCTAATATATGATAAAACGCTCATTGAAGAGCATGTCGCTGGAGTGCCCGGAGATGATTTTATAATCAATCATTTAGATGTACCCAAGTTCGATCAGATTCGTATCGCCAAGGAATTTATCAAATTTAACGAGCGCTGTTTTATTAGATTGTTGGGGGATATGAGGGCTTATAACTATATCGTGGATATCACTCCAGATATCGAGGGATATCAATATAGAATCAGAGCAATAGACTTCGACCAGCAATCATATGAAGGGAGAAAAAGCTTTTATCTACCACAGTACTTTAAAGAGAACAATCCTATTATATATCTCGGCATAGAACACCTTAAAGCGGGCGCTGTGAGGCAGTATCAATTAGAAGAGCGATCGCTCATAGCTCGTCGTGCTCGTAACTCTCGGACCCAATTAAACTTGCTGCTTAATAACATGATCAAAGACAGAATATCTTTTGATAAAAAGGTCGGTCAACTACGAGACGAATTAGCAAGTCATCATAAAACCGATATATTCTTGGAGTGCGAAACGATGGGTGACATCGTGCTTACCAATATAAAGCTTGTTCTCCAAAAGGAGTTTATCCAGAGTATCATCGAGATAAAAAAATAGAAATCAACCTTACATTTTATCCATGAGCTGTAATCTATAATCATATACTTTTCATCCCGCCATTATTTAAATCATTGACCTCGCTGTTTATCTCATTCGCTGAGTAGATCAACAAAGTCTTAGGAGCCTCCTACGGGTGGACTAGGAATTAGAAAATTTATGAAGAACATCGTAGAATGAAGTGATGGATTATAATAGCTCAAGAATGATACTGACAGGTGATTCGACCTCCATGAAGTCCTGAGTCTAAGCTACTTCGTAAAATCAATCTCATTATTATCTCCAATATTAAGACTCTGAGATAAACCTTTGATCACCGCATCATTGCCAATCACGGACTCTGTCAAAACTGCTCCCGTTATTTGGACATAATCACCCAAGATAGAATCCTTAATGAGCGAATTATTGATCGTTACATTATCTCCTAAGGTAACATTAGGCCCAATAATCGCATTATGAAATGAGCATGACTGACCAAATACAACTGGTGGAACAATGATGCTATGATCATATATGAACTGAGTCCCTACGTCATTAACTTGTCTATTGAGTAGAACCCTGTTAGTCTCAAGCAAAATTTCTTTTTTGCCACAATCATACCAATTACTAACTTCAAAAGTGACAAACTCCTTCCCATCATGTATCATTTGCATCAAAGCATCGGTCAGTTGTAACTCCTGAGTATCGTAGTCTATAGTAGATTCTACAGTCTCAATCGCATCAAATAAGGCTGGCACATCAGTAATCTTATATAGGCCTACTATCGCCAGGTTTGACTTGGGTATAGCAGGTTTTTCTATGACACGGAGTATTTTATTATCATGATCCTGCTCCACTACACCAAATTGCCTTGGATCTTTAACTCTTTGTATGGCTATCGTCGACTGTGGCTGATTGATAAACTTCTTAATATCAAGATCTACGATAGTGTCTCCCAGTAAAATTATTATCTCCTCCTCTTCTTTGACCAGATCTGCCGTATGTCGGATGGCATCTCCTAAACCCTTTCGTCGCTTCTGATAGACATAAGATTTATCTATATCTGGATATGATTTTTCGAGATAGTCCTTTATCTTCTCACCCAGATATCCAAGCACAAAGACAAACTCATCGATACCCGCTTCCAACAATTGATCAATAATGAATGATATGATAGGCTTGCCTGCTACAAGGATAAGAGGTTTTGGTTGGGTATAGGTATGCGGTCTTAATCTCACACCCGCTCCAGCAACAGGGACTATAGCTTTCATATCAGAATTGAATTCGTTTAAAAATAGCAAATAAGTATTGAGAAGTAGGCACCACTCAACGACATAACTGTATTAGCAGACTTGGTCTTTTAAACTTAATCGATTCCTATCCAAGTGCTGCTGCACCACCAACGATCTCTGACAACTCCTTGGTGATAGCTTCTTGACGAGCTTTATTGTAAGATATCTTTAGATCTTTAAGCATTTCATCAGCATTCTCCGTTGCCTTGTCCATGGCTGTCATACGTGCCCCATGTTCTGATGCATGTGTATCGAGAATATACTTTTGAAAGGTTGTCTGTAATATGGTTGGGATAAGCTCTTCCAACAACTCAGCTTTAGAAGGCTCAAATAGATAATCCGACTTGGTGGTCTTGGACTTTTCACTCACAACCTCCTCCTGTACTACAGGCAAAAACTGGTCTGCATTGGCAAACTGTAAGGCCGCATTTTTAAATCTACTATAAGCTACATATACAGCGTCAAAACTTTTGTTCGAAAACCCATCCATAGCAAACTGAGAGACTTCCGCTACATTTTCAAATGACAAGTCATCAAATAAAGTAACATACTCCAGATTCAATCGCTCTGAAGGGATTTTCTTGGAGAAAAAATCTCCTCCCTTCTTACCAATACATAGTACATGTATATTGTTAGAATCTGCACCACCACATTCTTCGATCTTAGCGGCAGCCGCCTTGATAATGTTAGTGTTAAAAGCTCCAGCAAGACCTCTATTAGAAGTAATTACTACCACTAAGACTTTTTCAACCTCTCTAATGACACCAAATGAAGAACCGGCCTCATCGGCAGAAATATTGGACAGGATGTTAGCAAGAATCCTATTTAGACGATCAGCATAAGGCCTCATCTCTGTGATAGCTTGCTGTGCACGTCTCAATTTAGCAGCAGAGACCATTTTCATAGCCTTGGTAATCTGCTGTGTATTCTTGACAGATGAGATCCGCTCTCTAACTTCTTTTAGTTGTCCAGACATAGTCTTTCTTAGATTGGTCTATTTAAATTGTGCTGCTATATCTGCTGCTATTGTTTTAACCGAAGCAATAGCTTCATCAGTTAATTTTCCTTTTCTGAACGTCTCTAATGCTTCCGGCGCTTTAGACTCAAGCGTTGTCAAAAACAACTCTTCAAATTCTTTGACCTTGTTGACCGGTACATCTTTTAACAAGCCATTAGTTCCCAAGTAGGTCATGGCAACTTGTTTTTCTACAGATACGGGAGAATATTGAGCTTGTTTAAGAATCTCCACGTTTCTTTTTCCTTTTTCAAGCACAGCCATTGTGGCTGGATCTAAGTCTGATCCAAACTTAGCGAAAGCTTCTAAAGATCTATATGCCGCCTGGTCCAACTTGAGCGTTCCAGCAACTTTTTTCATGGATTTGATTTGAGCTGATCCTCCAACCCTTGATACTGAGATACCCACGTTGATCGCTGGCCTTATACCAGCATTGAACAAGTTGGACTCCAAGAAAATCTGTCCATCTGTAATAGAAATTACGTTAGTTGGAATATATGCAGATACATCTCCTGCCTGTGTCTCAATAATTGGAAGTGCCGTTAGGGAGCCACCACCTTTGACTATTCCTGCTTCTTTAAGACTATCCGGTAGATCATTCATGCTCTGTGCAATCTCATCATTATCTATCACCTTAGCCGCTCTCTCCAACAATCTTGAGTGTAAGTAAAATACATCACCTGGATAAGCTTCTCTACCTGGAGGACGCTTGAGTAATAACGATACCTCACGATAAGCCACTGCTTGCTTAGATAGATCATCATAGATAATCAATGCAGGTCTCCCTGTATCTCTAAAAAACTCACCAATTGCTGCTCCAGCAAAAGGCGCATAAAATTGAAGTGGTGCTGGATCAGCGGCTGATGCAGATACTATAACCGTATAAGCCATAGCACCATTATCTTCTAACGCCTTGGCAACCTGAGCAACCGTTGAGGCCTTCTGCCCAGAGGCCACATAAATACAAAATACAGGCTCTCCTCTATCATAAAATTCTTTCTGATTGATGATTGTATCGATTGCTATCGCCGTCTTACCTGTTTGTCTATCTCCAATAATCAACTCTCTCTGCCCTCTACCGATTGGTATCATTGCGTCAATAGCCTTAATACCTGTCTGCAATGGTTCATTTACTGGCTGCCGATAGATAACACCAGGAGCCTTACGCTCTAATGGCATGGCATACTTAGTGCCTTCTATAGCTCCTTTACCATCAATAGGCTGACCCAATGGGTTAACGACTCTACCAACAAAACCCTCACCTACATCTATTGACGCAATAGTCTTGGTTCTTTTAACTCGAGAGCCTTCTTTGATGCCTTCACTCGATCCTAGTAGTACCACTCCTACATTATCCTCTTCTAAGTTTAGGGCGATTGCTCTAACTCCGTTGTCAAATGCAACAAGCTCTCCTGCCTGCACACCGGTTAGACCATATATTCTTGCAATACCATCCCCTACTTGGAGTACTGTACCTACTTCTTGTAGTTCAGCAGCTGTGCTAACCCCAGTAAGTTGTTGCTTTAGGATTGCGGATATTTCATCAGGTTTGATACCAACCATATCTTATGATTTATAAAGTTTTTATATAACTATTATCTACTATTTCTTCTTTGACCTTAGCTAGGCTTGCTTTTACACTTGCGTCTAGCAATTTATCTCCTACTTCAAGGATATATCCTCCCAATATGGAAGGATCAATTTTTTCACTGATCACTACATTGGCGACATTGATGCCAAGACCATTCATATTTGCCTTGATTTCATCAATCACCTGTCCACTTACTTTTGTAGCCGTCGTAATGGTAGCAGCGGTAATATTATTTAGGCCGTTATATTGGTCCTGAAATGATGCTGCTATTTCTGGCAACAGTTCTTCTCTGCCCTTTTTAATTACTATCTCAAAAAACGCTGATGTCAACTCATCAACCTTGTCACCGAAAATTGCTTTAAATACTTTTAGCTTTTTATCCGCTTTTATAATCGGGCTCTTGATTAGTAAGAACAAATCTCTATTCTCTGTCGCAGCTATAAAAGTCTCAAGATCCCCTTTGATAATGTCTAACTTGTTAGAGTCTGTGGCTAGATCTAAGAGTGATTTGGCATATCTGGTGGCGATTCTAATTGACGACATATTTCTGATTATTATCTCTCCTACTGAATCTGATTCTAATTATTATTTACTTCTGAGACTAGCTTATTAACCAAGTCAACATGCTCTTTATCGCTCTTGAGCTCCTTTTTTATGACCTTCTCGGCGATCTCTATAGCCATTAAACCAACTTTGCTTTTGACTTCAGCTATGGCGGCCTTCTTTTGATTGTCGATTTCATTCTTAGCATCAGCCATTATTTTATTGGCATCAGCTTTGGCTTTTTCCTTCGCCTCTGCTATGATGTTATTCTTTGCTTCCTTCGCATCATTAAGCATCGCTGTTCGCTCTTCTCGAGCTTGTTGCAAGAGTGCTTCATTCTCGGATTTTAGACTAGCCATTTCTTCTTTAGCTTTCTTTGCTTCATCTAAGGCGCTTTGGATGTCGTCTTCACGAGTCTTGATACCTTGCATGATGGGTTTAAAAGCCAATCTGCTCATGATGAACCAAAACAAAAGGAATATCAACAAAGACCAGATAGCTAATCCTGGTGTTGGTTGAAATGGGGCGAAAAGTAATAATCCTAACATATTAATTTTTTTAGAATGAGGATACACTGCAGCCAATCGCTACAGCATATCCTCTTAACATTCAATCTCTTGATTAATTGAAGAAAATTGACAATAGAATTGCGATCAAAGCTGCACCCTCAACGAATGCTGCCATTAAGATCATAGCACCTCTGATATCTCCAGAAGCTTCAGGTTGTCTGGCAATAGCCTCAACGGATTTTCCTCCGATTTGACCAATTCCGATGCCAGCACCAATTACTGCCAATCCTGCTCCAATAGCTGCTAATGTTCCAGTCATTGTAATAATTATTTAAAAAAGTTAATGATGTTCTTGATGTTCTTCTACTGCAGCACCAATATAGGACGCTGACAATAGTGTAAACACATATGCTTGAATGAAAGCTACAATCAACTCTATAGCCATCATGAATAATGTTAATAATGTTGATAACACGGCACCTACTATTCCCCCTGTTATATTCTTGCCAGACTCCCCGAAAATAAAGATCAACCCTATAAAACTTAAAATTGCAATATGGCCAGCTGTGATATTCCCCGCTAACCGTAACATTAATGTTAATGGCTTGATGAACAAAGACATTATCTCTATGAGAGCCAGCAACGGCTTCACCAATAAAGGCACACCAGGCATCCAAAAAATATGGGCCCAATAATCTTTCTTAGCTGTAAAGTTT